>NZ_JBIWAF010000006.1:115488-285344 GCF_044759925.1 Pseudomonas sp. NPDC099000 | reverse complement strand
GTGATGATCGGTGAGATCGGCGGTTCGGCTGAAGAAGAAGCGGCTGCCTACATCAAGGCACACGTGACCAAGCCGGTTGTTTCCTACATCGCTGGTGTGACTGCCCCTGCGGGCAAGCGCATGGGCCATGCTGGCGCAATCATCTCTGGCGGCAAGGGCACTGCAGACGAGAAGTTTGCTGCCCTGGAAGACGCAGGCGTTAAAACCGTGCGTTCGCTGGCAGACATCGGCAAGGCTTTGTCCGAGCTGACCGGTTGGGCGATCAAGTAAGCCTCGCGCTTAGCTGACGCTTCACCAAACAAAGGCCACCTTCGGGTGGCCTTTGTCGTTTCTGGAGATTGTGATGGGCCGTTGTGGCGAGGGGATTTATCCCCGTTCGACTGCGCAGCAGTCGTAAAACCATTGTATGCGGTGCATCTGATACACCTCGAATTCAGGTTTGGGGCCGCTTCGCGACCCAACGGGGATAAATCCCCTCGCCACGGGGTTCTGTGCAAGTAAATAAAATATGTAAACGCGACACGGAAATGTCGCGTATCGGATAGATCGCCCCTTAACAGTGCGTTTGTCGGGCAAATTCGTTAGGCTAGCAGCCATTTTTGCGTCCGCGGCCCACAAGGAAGCAACGCGCTAAAGGGTCAGTCCTATACGGACCGACAGCATTTCCCTCACCCACAAGGGAAATCCCTCTCTAAATTCCGATTCAGTAGTGTGGTATTTCCTTAATGAAAGTTTTGAAAGGTCAGGACATCCTGGCACTTGGTTTTATGACGTTTGCCCTGTTTGTCGGGGCCGGCAACATTATCTTCCCGCCTATCGTCGGTTTGCAGTCCGGGCCCAATGTCTGGATGGCGGCGCTGGGCTTTCTGATCACAGCGGTTGGTTTGCCGGTGATCACCGTGGTTGCGTTGGCCAAGGTCGGTGGTGCGATGGATGCCTTGAGCAGCCCGATCGGCAAAATCGCCGGTGGCCTGCTGGCCGCTGCGTGCTACCTCGCTGTTGGCCCGCTGTTCGCCACGCCGCGCACCGCGACCGTGTCGTTCGAAGTAGGCTTGGCACCGCTGACCGGCGAGAGCCCGCTGGCGCTGTTCCTCTACAGTTCGGTGTACTTCCTGCTGGTGTTCTTCATTTCGCTCTATCCGGGGCGTTTGCTGGATACCGTAGGACGTTTCCTCGCCCCCCTGAAGATCATCGCCCTGGCCGCACTCGGCATCGCCGCATTCGCGCTGCCTGCCGGTGACATCGGCGTGGCGACGCCTGAGTATGTCGCGGCGCCGTTCTCCCAAGGGTTCATCAATGGTTACCTGACCATGGATACCCTCGGCGCGCTGGTGTTCGGCATCGTCATCGTCAACGCGATCCGCTCCCGTGGCGTCGAGTCGCCGGCGCTGATCACCCGTTACGCAATCATTGCCGGGTTGATTGCCGGTGTGGGTCTGGCGCTGGTGTACGTCAGCCTGTTCCGTCTTGGTTCCGGCAGCCATGAAGTGGCGGCCGGTGCAACCAACGGTGCCGCGGTGTTGCACGCTTATGTTCAACACACCTTCGGTTCGTTGGGCAGCGGTTTTCTGGCGGTGCTGATCTCTCTGGCCTGTCTGGTGACGGCGGTCGGTCTGACCTGTGCTTGCGCTGAATACTTCAGCCGTGTGCTGCCGCTGTCCTACAAGACGCTGGTGATCATCCTGGCCGTGTTCTCGCTGTTTGTGTCCAACCTGGGCCTCACCAAGCTGATTGCGTTCTCGATCCCGGTACTGACTGCGATCTACCCGCCGTGCATCGCCCTGGTGGCGCTGAGCTTCTGCAAAGACTTCTGGCATGAACAGGGCCGTATCGTTGGCCCGGTGATGTTGGTGTCGTTCATCTTCGGCATGATCGACGCGCTCAAGGGCGCCGGTCTGGCGGATTGGATGCCGACGCAGCTGTCCCACCTGCCGCTGAGCGAGCAAGGCCTTGCGTGGCTGGTGCCGTCGGTGATGACCTTGGTGGTTGCGGTGGTTTGCGACCGTCTGCTGGGCAAGCGCGAAGAAGCGCTGGCTTAAGTTGCTTCATGGCCCGCCACAAGCGGGCCAATCAAGCAGAAAACAGAAATGCCCCGTATCAATCGATACGGGGCATTTTTTATGCGCGAGATGCGGTGTCTTTTTCCTTGAGTTAACGTCGAACCAGTACCCTGTAGGAGCGAGGCTTGCCCGCGAAGGCGGTGTCACAGGAGAAATTTATCGCCTGACACACCGCCTTCGCGGGCAAGCCTCGCTCCTACAAGGTCAATGCCAACGTTCACAAGGACCTGCATGTCGTTCATCCACGCCAACATCATCCACATCCTCGCCGCGCTCTGGTTTGTCATCTGCTGGGGCGGTTACACCCGGTATGCCTCGTGGAAAGGCCGCGACACCGCGTGCCTGGCCAGTGTGCTGCACTTGTACCGTGAAGACTGGATGCGCCGCATGCTGCTGCGCGATAACCGCATCGCCGACGCCAGCGTGATTGGCAACCTGGAGCGCAACGCCTCGTTCTTCGCCTCCAGCACGCTGATTATCCTGGCCGGCATTCTCACCGTACTCGGCGCCTCTGAACGGGCCGTGTCGTTGCTGGCAGATATTCCGATGGTGCAACAGGCATCGCAGGGCATGTCCGAGATCAAGTTGCTGTGCCTGGCGCTGGTGTTTGTCTACGCGTTCTTCACCTTCAGCTGGTGCATGCGCCAGTACAACTTCGCCGCCATTTTGATCGGATCGGCGCCAATGATCGGCGAGCGCCACGTGTCCGAACAAGAGCGCAAAGCGTTCGCTGCCCGAGCCGCCCGGGTGATCTCCATGGCCGCCAACCAGTTCAACTTTGGCCTGCGCTCTTACTACTTCGGCATGACCATGCTGGCCTGGTTCGTCAGCCCGTGGCTGTTCATGTTGATGAGTGCCGGCGTGGTGCTGGTGTTGTATCGCCGGGAGTTTCATTCCGACGTTCTCGATGTGATGGTCTATACCCCTACAGAGGCGCCACTGCCCGAAGCCAATAAAGAGGCCGCTTGATGAGTATTCCGTTCTGGTGCGTGTTTATCAGCGCCTTGCTGATCTACGTGGCCCGCATGCCCGTGGCCAAGGCCATGAAAGAGCAGGGCGGTTACAACAATCACCTGCCGCGTCAGCAACAAGCGCAACTCACAGGCTTCGGCGCCCGTGCCGTGGCAGCGCATCAAAACTGCTTCGAGGCCTTCATATTGTTTGCGGTGGGGGTGTTGATGGCGCACACCACGCAAACGGCGGGGTGGCTGATCGATTCGCTGGCAATCATCTTTGTGATTACCCGGATCATTTATTTACTGTGCTATTGGGCTGACCTTGCCTGGCAGCGGAGTCTGGTGTGGTTCATCGGGCTAGTGTGTTCGTTGCTGCTGATGATTAGTCCGACTTTTAGAACTATTTTGCTCTAGCGGGGTAAATCACAGACAAAAGAAAACCCGCACTTGGCGGGTTTTCTTTATCACGCTAAAAACTGATTTAGTTTTTAGGTGCTTCTTTTGCTGCCGCTGCATCCGATTCAGCCTGAGCTTTGGCGGCTTCGGCGTTTTCTTTCGCAGCGTCGTTCACTTTATCCTGAGCTTTGTTCATGTCTTGCTGAGCTTGCTCGGCATGTTGGTTAGCATCTTGAGCTTTGTCCTCGGATTTTTTATCGCAGGCAGCGAGACCGAGGGAAGCGGTCAACATCAAGGCAATAGCTAAAGTCTTACGCATGGGGTGTATCTCCTTATGGAAAATATCTACTGGCCTTTCGAGCATAGCCACCAGGGTTAAGTTCCTCAATTCGTTCAGATATATAAGATTATTCTCGTGGGAACTTTTACGAATACGTCGAATACGTTTTCCGAATACTAAGAAGAGTGTTTATCACATGGCCGAAAACCCCGTTTTTGAGCGCGCGACGCGATTTCTTTCAGCGCTCAGGCATTGTCAGGTACTGGGTTTGCGCGTTCACAGCGCCAGCAGCGAAGGACTGACGGTCATCCTGCCGTACAGCCCGCAAATCGTCGGCAACCCACAGACCGGCGTGATCCATGGCGGCGCGCTGACGTCCCTGATGGATACCGCTTGCGGCATGTCGACCCTCTGCGTCCTGCCCGAATTTGAAGTCTGCCCGACCCTCGATTTGCGCATTGACTACATGCACGCCGCCGAGCCTCACAAGGATGTCTACGGTTTCGCCCAATGCTACCGGGTGACCACCGACGTGATCTTCGCTCGAGGCTTTGCCTACCAGGACGATCCCGAGCAGCCCATCGCCCATGTCGTCGGCACATTCATGCGCATGGGCAAAGCCATCAAAGGCGCCAAGGGGTTTGGCGGTACGATCGCCAGAGGTGCGAAATGACTGACACTTTCAAAGAACAACTTCAGCAGGCCCACGAGCAGGGAGACTACGCCTCGCTGCTGCACCTGCTCCCTTACGCCAAACTGATCGGCGTCGAGTGTTCCCGTGTCGGGGATGAGTTGCTGTTCCGCCTGCCGGCCAACAAGGACAACATTGGTAACCCTTTGCTGCCCGCGATCCATGGTGGGGTGATTGCCGGGTTCATGGAGCTGTCCGCAGCGCTGCACCTGCTGATTTTCACCGGTTCGCCGGGTGTGCCGAAGATCATCGACTTCTCCCTCGACTACCTGCGAGCCGGGCAGTTTCGCGATACGTGGGCTAAATGTCAGGTTTGCCGACAGGGCCGACGCGTGGCAAACGTTGCGATTACGGCTTGGCAAACCACCGAAGCCGAACCGATTGCCACGGCCCGCGGCCATTTCAAAATTGAAGAGCCCTTGAAATCCTGAACTCAGCCCCAAACTCTGATGACAACCCGCCGCCGACCCTCAAGGTCGCGGCCACTGCCATCTGATTGGAGTTTGATGACCATGAGTGTGGAAACTCAAAAGGAAACCCTGGGCTTCCAGACCGAGGTGAAGCAACTGCTGCACCTCATGATCCATTCGCTGTATTCCAACAAGGAAATTTTCCTTCGCGAATTGATCTCGAACGCCTCTGACGCTGTCGATAAATTACGTTTCGAAGCCCTTTCCAAGCCTGAACTGCTGGAAGGTGGCGCCGAACTGAAAATCCGTGTGAGCTTCGACAAGGACGCCAAAACCGTCACCCTCGAAGACAACGGCATCGGCATGAGCCGTGAAGACGCGATTACCCACCTGGGCACCATCGCCAAATCCGGCACTGCCGATTTCATGAAACACCTGTCCGGCGATCAGAAAAAAGACTCGCACCTGATCGGTCAGTTCGGTGTCGGTTTCTACTCGGCGTTCATCGTTGCCGATAAAGTTGACGTGTTCAGCCGTCGTGCCGGTGCTGCCGCCAGCGAAGGCGTGCATTGGTCGTCAAAGGGTGAAGGCGACTTTGAAGTTGCCACCGTCGAGAAAGCCGAGCGCGGCACCCGTATCGTCCTGCACCTGAAGTCCGGTGAAGACGAATTCGCCGATGGCTGGCGTCTGCGCAACATCATCAAGAAGTACTCCGACCACATCGCTTTGCCGATCGAGTTGCCGAAAGAAGTGGCCGCCGTTGAAGGCGAAGAGGCGCCAGCCGTTGAATGGGAAACCGTCAACCGCGCCAGCGCCCTGTGGACCCGTCCTCGCACCGAGATCAAGGACGAGGAATACCAGGAGTTCTACAAACACATCGCGCACGATTTCGAAAATCCGCTGAGCTGGAGCCACAACAAGGTCGAAGGCAAGCTCGAATACAGTTCGCTGCTGTATGTGCCGACCCGTGCTCCGTTCGATCTGTACCAGCGTGAAGCGCCGAAAGGCCTGAAGCTGTACGTACAGCGCGTATTTGTCATGGATCAGGCCGAGTCGTTCCTGCCGCTGTACCTGCGCTTCATCAAAGGCGTGGTCGATTCCAACGACCTGTCGCTGAACGTGTCGCGGGAAATCCTGCAGAAAGACCCGATCATCGATTCCATGAAGTCGGCGCTGACCAAGCGCGTTCTGGACATGCTGGAAAAACTGGCGAAGAACGAGCCTGAGCAATACAAAGGCTTCTGGAAGAACTTCGGTCAGGTCATGAAAGAAGGCCCGGCAGAAGACTTCGCCAACAAAGAAAAAATCGCTGGCCTGCTGCGTTTCGCATCGACCAGCGGTGATGAAGGCGAGCAAGTGGTGGGTCTGGCCGATTACCTGGCGCGCGCCAAGGAAGGTCAGGACAAGATCTACTACCTGACCGGCGAAACCTATGCGCAAGTCAAAAACAGCCCGCACCTGGAAGTCTTCCGCAAGAAAGGCATCGAAGTGCTGCTGCTGACCGACCGCATCGACGAGTGGCTGATGAGCTACCTCAGCGACTTCGACGGCAAGAGCTTTGTCGACGTAGCGCGCGGCGACCTGGACCTGGGCAACCTGGACTCGGAAGAGGACAAGAAAGCCGCGGAAGAAGTTGCCAAGTCCAAAGAAGGTCTGGTTGAGCGTCTGAAAACTGCACTGGGCGATTCCGTCGCCGAAGTGCGGGTTTCCCACCGTCTGACCGATTCCCCGGCGATTCTGGCCATCGGCGAGCAGGACCTGGGCATGCAGATGCGTCAGATCCTCGAAGCCAGCGGTCAGAAGGTTCCGGATTCGAAGCCGATCTTCGAATTCAACCCGGCTCACCCGCTGATCGAGAAACTCGACAACGAGCAGAGCGACGAGCGCTTCGGCGACCTGTCGCACATTCTCTTCGATCAGGCGGCCCTGGCCGCCGGCGACAGCTTGAAAGACCCGGCCGCCTACGTGCGCCGTCTCAACAAGCTGCTGGTTGAACTGTCGGTTTAACTGCGTTGTACAAAAACCCGCTTCGGCGGGTTTTTTTATTCTGGTGTCTTTTACTGGGAGTTAGTCATGAGCCAAATCACTGTTCGTTCCGTCGCTTATCAGATTGATGGCCAGGCGTATGAAAGCCGTCTGGCGTTCGATGCCGACCACAAAGGCCCACGTCCCGGTCTGTTGATGGCGCCGAACTGGATGGGTGTCAGCGCCGGTGCCGAGGCGATCGCCAAGTCGGTGGCGGCCAAGGGTTATGTGGTGCTGATTGCGGATCTGTACGGCCAGCCGGTGCGTCCGCAGAATGGCGACGAGGCGGGTGCAGCAATGATGCCGCTGAAGAACGACCGCGCCTTGCTGCGCAAACGCATGCAGGCGGCGTTCGAACAGTTGCAAGGGCAGGACGAGGCGGCGGTCGATACCTCGAAACTGGCGACCTTCGGTTTCTGTTTTGGCGGTTGCTGCGCTCTGGAGCTGGCCCGCACGGGCGCGCCGGTAAAAGCGACCGTTTCGTTCCATGGCACGCTGGATACGCCGAACGTCGCTGATGCGAAAAACATCAAGGGCTCGGTGCTGGTGTTGCACGGCGCATCCGATCCGTTGGTGCCGAAGGAGCAATTACCGGCGTTTGAAGTGGAAATGAATGCGGCGGGCGTGGATTGGCAGCTACTCAGCTACGGCGGCGCGGTGCATTCATTTACCGATCCGCATGCGAATGTGCCGGGCAAGATGATGTATGACGCGAAGACAGCGGAGCGGGCGTTTACCTCGATGCACAATCTGCTGGATGAAGTGTTTAGCGGCTGATAGTTGTTTTCTGTCCTGACACTCTTGATCGTTCCCACGCTCTGCGTGGGAATGCCTCTAGGGACGCTCCGCGTCCAGTGACGCGGAGCGTCACGGGCTGCATTCCCACGCGGAGTGTGGGAACGATCAGTTACAGGGGAGTCGGTTCGCTTCGGTGTTTCGGCAGTTCGATCCGCTCGCTTTCCCCGGGCACCGTCGGCCAATCCCCGGCCGCCCAGCGTCGCCGCGCTTCATCGATCGCCGCCGGATCGCTCGCCACAAAATTCCAGTTGATTCGCCGCGGCCCGTCTAGCGGCGCCCCGCCAAACAGCACCGCATGACAGTCGCTCTCGGCGAACAACGTCATTTCCTCTCCGGCAGGCAGCACCACCAGCGCATGCGGTTCCAGCAACTCGCCATCCAGCTGCGCTTCGCCACTGAGCACATACAGCGCCCGTTCTTGATGCTCGGTCGGAATCAGCAAGGTGGTCGCCGTTTGCAGGTTCAATTCTGCATACAGCGTAGGAGAAAGCACCGGCACCGGCGATTCCAGGCAAAAGCCTGACCCGGCAATCATCCGGATCTTCACGCCAAGGTTATCGCTGACCGGCAACGTCGCCGCCGGGTGATGGCTGTAGTGGCCAGGCCCCTGTTCATACTCTTTCGGAGAGGCGAGCCAAATCTGCAAGCCATGCATCGTGAAGCCGCTTGCCTTCAAGGCTTCAGGGGTACGTTCAACGTGAGCAATCGCACTGCCCGCCGTCATCCAGCTGACATCGCCGGCCTCTACCACTTGATCGGAGCCAAGACTGTCCTTGTGCTGGATTTTGCCTTCGAACAAGTAGGTGAGGGTGGACAGGCCAATGTGCGGATGCTGACGGATGTTCATGCCTTTACCCGCCGGATAACGGATTTGGAGCATGTGGTCGAAAAACACGAAAGGCCCGACGCTACGGCATTTGGCTGACGGCAGCGGGCGCAGAATCGGTTGGCCCTCGACATCTTCGGCGCGGGGGCGGATCACGAGCGGAGTGTTCATGGTGCATTCCAGGCTGAGCGGGTGACGCGTGGAGCATAACCCGCTTGTGCAGCGCTTGCCGCTATTGGCTGAAGGCACCTTCGGACAGATGGGTTTCGATGCTGACTTCAGAGCTGGTCATCAGCTTGTGCACCGGGCAACGGTCGGCCACACGGTGCAATTCGTCGCGCTGAGCATCAGTGAGCACACCCTTGAGGGTCAGTTTGACGTGCAGGGCATATTTGCCTTTCTGCTCTTCGCTGTTGTCACGTTTGACTTCGACCGTGACGCCGGTCAGCGGAATGTCTTTCTTCTTCGCGTACATCTTCAGGGTCAGGGCCTTGCAGGCACCCAGGGCCGCGTCGAAGTAGTCGTGTGGCTCGGGGGCGGTGCCTTCGCCACCAGAGGTTTTGGGTACATCGGCAAAGAGTTCGTGGTCGTCGATCTGGACACTGTGGCGAAAACCTTCGGCGGAAACGGTATTGACGGTAACGGTCATGAGAAGCCTCCCAGGCTAAAAAGTCATTCGAACAAAAAAGACCTTGAAGGTATAGAGCATCCCTACCGATGCGCGTTCCACTTTCTTACCGGCTGAACCGTCTCAAGTGTGCAGAGGTCTATGTTTTTCCTGCTCCCGGAGAATGCCCGTGCCCTTGTTTCGTTTGAGCCTTGCCTGTTTGCTGGCGCTGCCCAGTGCTTACGCCAATGCACGCGAATACGCCTACAGCGACGCGCACCTGCATTACGTGGACTTTTTCCAGGAAACCGCCGGCATGCCAGCATTGCTCAAGGCCATGGACGACAATGCCATTGATCATGTGATGATTTCCGGCATCCCGGTGGCGAAGAAATGGCACGAAGACGAACCGAAGCGCCCGCGCTATTACGCCGGTGATGATGCCGATGCCTATTGGTACAGCGCGACGGATGTGATCGTCGCGGCAGCGGTAAACAAATTGACGCCCGAGCAGCGCCAGCGTTTTCACCCGTTCCTGGCAGGCTTCAATCCCAACGACAAAAACTCCGCGGCGCACATCCAGCGCATGCTCGACCTCAATCCGGGGCTGTGGCAGGGGATTGGCGAAGTGTTTACCCGGCACGATGACCTGACCGCGCTGACTTCCGGGGACACGCCACGGGCCAACAACGAAGCGATGACCCGGATCTATCACCTCGCGGCCGAGAACGACTTGCCGGCGATGCTGCACTCCAACATCACCTCCAAGCGTGAGAAAAATCCGCTGTATCTGTCGGAAGTCGAGGAGCCGCTGCGTAATCATCCGCACACGCGATTCATTTGGGCTCACGCGGGCACCAGCGCTGAAGTCCATCGGCATCAGACTCGGCTGGATTTTCTGTTGCCGACCCTGAGCCGAATGCTCGAGGCTTATCCCAATCTGTACATCGATCTGTCCTGGAGCATGCTGACGCCTTACTTGCTGGATGCGCAGGGCAAGCCTTCAGAAGCCTGGCTGAAACTGGTGGAGCGCTTCCCGGATCGCTTCATGCTCGGCTCTGATGTGGTGGGACGTTTCAACAAACTCTGTAAGGAAATGCGCAGCTTCGATCCGTTTCTCGACGCCTTGCCTGAGCAGGTTGCGAGGAAAGTCGCACGGGACAATTTCCTGTCGATTCTGCCGCGTAACCGTTAAGGCGTCGGGCGACCGATTGGCTGCGCACGGTTGCGGATGGCGCAATCCCTGCCTATGTTCCATGCGAGGCATTACTGGCGACTGGCGCGCAATGATCCGCCGCAGGTCGCTGTCCATCCAGTGCGGATTCTCGCTGCGAGGTAACGACATGCCAAACGACTCCCGTCCTGCCGTGCTTGAACTGATCGGCAATACGCCGCTGGTGCGCGTCAGCCGTTTCGATACCGGCCCGTGTACGCTTTTTCTCAAACTCGAATCACAGAACCCCGGCGGTTCGATCAAGGACCGCATCGGTCTGGCGATGATCGACGCCGCCGAACGCGATGGCCGTCTGCAACCCGGCGGCACCATCGTCGAAGCCACCGCCGGCAACACTGGCCTCGGCCTGGCCCTGGTCGGCCGTGCCAAAGGCTATCGAGTGGTGCTGGTGGTGCCGGACAAAATGTCCACCGAGAAGGTCTTGCACCTCAAGGCTATGGGCGCCGAGGTGCACATCACCCGCTCCGACGTCGGCAAGGGCCATCCCGATTACTATCAGGACGTGGCGGCGCGGCTGGCGCAGGAAATCCCCGATGCGTTCTTCGCTGATCAATTCAACAACCCGGCCAACCCGCTGGCCCACGAATGCAGCACCGCGCCGGAGATCTGGGCACAGACCCAGCATGATCTGGATGCCATCGTCGTCGGCGTCGGTTCGGCCGGCACTCTGACCGGGTTGACCCGTTTCTTCCAGCGCGTGCAACCGAACCTGGAAATGGTGCTGGCCGATCCGGTCGGCTCGGTGATGGCCGAGTACAGCCGCAGTGGCACCCTCGGCAAGGCCGGTTCATGGGCGGTGGAAGGCATCGGTGAGGATTTCATTCCGTCGATTGCCGACCTTTCCAGCGTGCGCCACGCCTATTCGATCAGCGACGAGGAAAGCTTCGATCATGCCCGCCAATTGCTGCGTGCCGAAGGCATTCTCGGCGGTTCCTCAACCGGCACCTTGCTGGCGGCGGCCCTGCGTTACTGTCGCGAGCAGACCGAGCCGAAACGGGTGGTCAGCTTCGTCTGCGACACCGGCACCCGCTACCTGTCGAAGGTCTACAACGACCAGTGGATGAACGATCAGGGCCTGCTGCAATACAAGCGCTACGGCGATCTGCGCGACCTGATCGCGCGACGTTTCGAGGATGGCCGGGTGATCAGCGTCGGCCCCGACGACACGCTGCTCACCGCCTTCCAGCGCATGCGCCTGGCGGATGTCTCGCAACTGCCGGTGCTGGCGGACGGCAAGCGGCTGATCGGTGTGATCGACGAGTCCGATATTCTGCTGGGCGTGCACCAGGATGCTTCGCACTTGCGCATGCCCGTGGCCAGTGCGATGACCGACAAGTTGCAAACCCTGCCGGCTGACGCCAGTCTGGCCGAACTGCAGGCGGAGCTCGATCGCGGGCTGGTGGCGATCATCGCCGACGCCTCGGGCTTCCATGGCTTGATTACGCGAGTCGACATGCTCAATCACTTACGGAGATCCCTTTCATGAGTCAGCACGATGAATCCGGCGCGCCACGCGCCTTCGGCACCCGTGTGATCCATGCCGGACAGACGCCGGATCCTTCCACCGGGGCGCTGATGCCGCCGATTTATGCCAACTCCACGTACTTGCAGCAGAGCCCCGGCGTACACAAGGGGTTCGATTATGGGCGCTCTCACAACCCGACGCGTTTCGCGCTGGAACGTTGTGTGGCAGACCTCGAGGGCGGAACCCGGGCGTTTGCCTTCGCCTCCGGGCTGGCGGCGATTTCCACCGTACTGGAGCTGCTCGACGCCAACGCGCACATCGTCTCCGGCAACGACCTGTACGGCGGAACATTCCGACTGTTCGACAAGGTGCGTCAGCGCAGCGCCGGGCATCGGTTCAGCTACGTCGACCTGACCGATCTGTCGGCCTTCGAAGCGGCGTTGCAGGACGACACGCGGATGGTCTGTGTCGAGACGCCGAGCAATCCCTTGCTGCGCCTGTCGGATCTCGCCGCCATTGCGCGCATCTGCCGCGAACGAGGCATCCTCTGTGTGGCCGACAACACCTTCGCCAGCCCGTGGATCCAGCGCCCGCTGGAGCTGGGTTTCGATATTGTGGTGCACTCGACGACCAAGTACCTGAACGGCCACTCCGACGTGATCGGCGGCATCGCGGTGGTCGGGCAGAACGCCGAACTGGCCGAGCGCCTGGGCTTTTTGCAGAACGCGGTGGGCGCCATCGCCGGGCCGTTTGACGCGTTCCTCACCCTGCGCGGCGTGAAGACCCTGGCGTTGCGCATGGAGCGTCATTGCAGTAACGCGCTGGCGCTGGCGCAATGGCTGGAGCGTCAGCCGCAGGTGGCGCGCGTCTACTATCCAGGCTTGCCGTCGCACCCGCAGCACGAATTGGCACGACAGCAGATGCGAGGATTCGGCGGGATGATTTCCCTCGACCTGAACAGCGACCTGGCCGGCGCCAGGCGCTTCCTCGAAAGCGTGCAGATTTTCGCCTTGGCCGAGAGCCTGGGCGGGGTGGAAAGCCTGATCGAGCATCCGGCAATCATGACGCATGCCACCATCCCCGCAGACACCCGTGCGCAACTCGGGATCGGCGATGCGCTGGTGCGTTTGTCCGTGGGGGTCGAAGATGTCGAAGACCTGCGCGCCGACCTGGCCCAGGCGCTGTCGCGGATCTGACATTCAGCAGGCATAAAAAAATCCGGAATCCTTGTCGGATTCCGGATTTTTGTTCAAGCCCGGATCAGCTGCCTTTGACAGTCTTGCCGTTGACCGTACCGTCGAGGAGCATGATGTTGTACTCCTTGCCGTCGGTTTCGACCTGTTGCAGGCGGACCAGCAGGTAATCCCAATCCTTGGCGAACCACAGGACGGTGATGCGCTTGCTTTGCGTCGGGTCGCGCACGCGCTCGACCTTGATCGCATCGATCTGGCCGGCCTTGGTGTCGACTTTTTCCGAACCCAGCACGCGGAAGTCATAGGTATCGACTTCGCCATCGTCGACAACCTGATAGCTCATGCTTTTCTTGCCGGCGGCCACGTCGTGCTGCAGGGCGAGTTGGTAGGTGGATTTGTCGACCATGCCGCGATTGAGCGGGATCTTGACCGCGTCACCGCGATCGGTGCCGGTGACCATTTTATTGGTCCAGTCAAAGTCCAGGTCGGCTTTCTTGGCTTTACCCAGACCGCCGCGTTCGAAGTGGTAGGACTGTGGCAGCAAAGTGTCCTTGTCCAGGGTCAGGGTGCTTTCTTCAGTCAGGCTGGCGATCATCATCGAGGCCTTGAAGCTGAGCTTCCAGACACCGTTGGCTCCCTTGGTCAGGCTGCGTTCAGCCGTGCCACTCATGGGCAGCTGCTTCCAGTCGGCGGTGTAGCTGGCGGAGAAAGGTTGAAGTTCTGCAGCCTGCGCAAAAGGCAGTGCGAGCAGAGCGCAAGCGAAGAGCAGGGCGCGACGCATAAAATCTCCTAGTTTCGAATCAAGTGGCCGCTGGCCGCGAGTAACGTTCCATCCAGTAAAGCACCTTGCTCGCCGAGCGATAAACGACCCTCGGCAAACCAGCGTACGGCCATCGGGTAGATCAGGTGTTCCTGAGTGTGGACCCGCTGCGCCAGACTCTGCGGCGAATCGTGCAACTCTACCGGTATTACTGCCTGTACGACCAGTGGTCCGCCATCGAGTTCCTCGGTGACGAAGTGCACGGAGCAGCCGTGTTCCGTGTCACCGGCCTCCAGCGCGCGCTGATGAGTGTGTAACCCTTTGTATTTGGGTAGCAGCGAGGGATGAATGTTCAGCAGGCGACCCGCGTAATGGCGCACGAAGTCAGCGCTGAGAATGCGCATGAATCCGGCCAGTACCACGAGTTTGGGGTTGAAGGCGTCGATCAGTTCGATCAGCGCGGCATCAAAGGCTTCGCGGCCTTCGAAAGCCTTGTGATCCAGGGAGCGGGTGTCGATACCCGCGTCCCTGGCGCGTTGCAGGCCGTAAGCGTCGGCGCGGTTGGATATCACCGCAGCGATGCGGACCGGGCTGTCGCCGGTCCGCGTGCTGTCGATCAAGGCCTGCAAGTTACTGCCGGTGCCGGACAACAGCACCACCACATCACAGGTCTGAGACATCAATGAGCCTTGAGGTTCTTCAGTTCAACCTGGGCTGCGCCTTCGGCAGCGGTGGCGATCTGACCGATAACCCATGGCTGCTCGCCGGCTTCACGCAGGACGTTCAGTGCAGTCTCGACGTGCTCTTGAGCGACGCAGATGACCATGCCGACGCCGCAGTTCAGCACGCGGTGCATTTCGTTTTCGTCGACGTTGCCTTTCTCTTGCAGCCAGTCGAATACGGCCGGACGGGTCCAGCTCGCCACGTCCACCACGGCTTGGGCGCCTTTTGGCAGCACGCGCGGGATGTTGTCCAGCAGGCCGCCACCGGTAATGTGGGCCATGGCTTTGACGGCGCCGGTGTCCTTGATCAGCTTGAGCAGCGGCTTCACGTAGATGCGGGTCGGGGCCATCAGCAGGTCGGTCAGCGGTTTGCCGTCGAGCTGGATGTTTTCGATGTCGGCACCGGACACTTCGATGATTTTGCGGATCAGCGAGTAGCCGTTGGAGTGCGGGCCGGAAGACGGCAGGGCGAGCAGGGCATCGCCGGCAGCGACTTTCGAACCGTCGATGATTTCGGATTTTTCCACGACGCCGACGCAGAAACCGGCCAGGTCGTAGTCTTCGCCTTCGTACATGCCAGGCATTTCAGCGGTTTCGCCGCCGACCAGGGAGCAGCCGGACAGTTCACAGCCAGCGCCGATGCCGGTCACGACCTGGGTCGCGGTTTCGACGTTGAGTTTGCCGGTGGCGTAGTAGTCGAGGAAGAACAGTGGCTCGGCGCCGCAGACCACCAGGTCGTTCACGCACATGGCCACCAGGTCGATGCCGATGCTGTCGTGCTTGTTCAGGTTCAGCGCCAGACGCAGTTTGGTGCCCACGCCGTCGGTGCCGGAAACCAGCACGGGCTGCTTGTAGCCGGCCGGGATTTCGCAGAGGGCGCCGAAACCGCCCAGGCCGCCCATGACTTCCGGGCGCGCAGTGCGCTTGGCGACGCTCTTGATGCGTTCGACCAATGCTTCACCGGCGTCGATGTCTACACCGGCGTCCTTGTAGCTCAGGGAGGGTTGCTTGCTCATGATCCAGGCCTTTAGGGGGGATTCAGGGGTAACGACCGAGTCCAGTGGGACCGCCGAAATAAACGAAGGCGAGCGCCTTGCACGAATTTCAGGGTGCCCGGCTGTTGCCGGTCTGCGAAGGCGCGCGATTTTATCAGGCTTGAAGGGCAGCGGCCATCCTCACGCCGACGGCAGGGGCATATCGGCTGAAAAAAACCGTTATTGCCCATGTTGGTCGCAGCCGTGATGGCTGTATAAGGTATCGCGATTAACCGTCTATCGTTATGACAGTGCGAAAACTTAGTCAGATCGTGGTGAATGTTTTGCGCAAGGACATGGTCACAGCCTTGCTCGATCATCTTCATGCGGTCTGTTCCAGCCGCTCGTCGTCAGGAATCTTCCATGCGTTTTTTTTCCAGATTTTTATTTGCAGGCTGTTTTTCACTGGTCAGCCTGGCGAGTCATGCCGAAGCCGTCAAAGGCTTGTATCAAGTGCGCGAGCCTGTCAGCAGTCAATCGACTGAGGAGCGCGACCAGGCGACCCAGCGCGCGCTGGATACCCTGGTGTTGCGCCTGACCGGCGACCCCAAGGCAGCGCAAAGCCCGGGATTGGCGGCGCTGCGCAAAGACCCGCAACAGATCATCAGTCAATACGGTTTCGACGCCGGCCCGCCGGAAGTGCTGAAGGTCGATTTTGATCCGGCCACCACCGAACAAGCCTTGCGCCGCGCCGGGTTGTCTTTGTGGGGGGCGAATCGCCCGTCGATCCTGAGTTGGTGGTTGAACGACTCCGCCGAGGGATCGAGCCTGGTGGGTGATGGCCAGGCCAGCGCCGCGCCGTTGCGTCGCGCGGCACAACATCGTGGTCTGCCGTTGCGTCTGCCGCTGGCAGACCTGAGTGAGCAACTGGTCGCTACGGCACCGAACCTTGAAGGTGCGGATGCAACGCCACTGCGCGGTGCATCGGACCGTTACAACGCGGACGCCTTGCTTGCGGTGCATGCCCGGGAAGAGGGTGGCCAGTGGCAGGCCAAGTGGAATTTGTGGCTGGGCGACAAGAAGGAAGCCGGCAGCGTACAGGGGGCGGACCAGGCCGCGGTGGCCGATGCGGTGATGCTGGCGGTGAGTCAGCGTCTGGCGCCGCGGTTTGTCGTCAAGCCGGGGGCTTCGGGCGAACAATTGCTGGAAGTGCAGGGCATGAACCTGGAACGCTACGCCGCCCTTGGGCGCTTGCTGGAGCCTTTTGGGGCGCGCCTGCAAACGGTTGACGGCGAGCGCATTCTTTATCGGGTCAATGGCAGCGCCGAGCAGTTACGCTCGCAGCTGTCCCTGGCGAAGTTGCAGGAGGTTCCGGCCGGTGAGGCACCCGCTCCGGCAGCGCCTGTGCAACCGGTGGCCGAAGGTTCGGCGCCTGTGGTTGCGCCAACCCCGGCACCGGTGCCGCAGTTGAGATTCCGTTGGTAAGGTTTTCTTTCTTTATATAGATGCAGATGGAGTGGTACATGGCCGATACGCGGCGTTGGTTCTGGTTGGGTGGGGTGGTTCTGCTCTGCGTGTTTGTCTGGTTGTTGCATCCGATCCTGACGCCTTTTCTGGTCGCGTTGCTGCTGGCCTATCTGTTCGATCCGCTGGTGGATCGACTGGAAAGGGCTGGCCTGTCACGGACCTGGGGCGTGGTGGCGGTGTTCGCGTTGTTCACCTTGATCTTCACGACATTGCTGTTGGTGTTGGTGCCGATGCTCGCGAAGCAGTTGTTTCGCTTGTATGAACTGGCGCCGCAGATGCTCGACTGGCTACAGCACACCGCACTGCCGTGGGCGCAATCGAAATTTGGACTGTCGGATAATTTCTGGAAGTTCGACAAGCTCAAGGCGGCGATCAGCGAACACATGGGCCAGACCACCGACATCGTCGGGGTGGTGCTGAGTCAGGCGACGGCTTCGGGGCTGGCGTTGATTGGTTGGCTGGCGAATCTGGTGCTGATCCCGGTGGTGAGCTTTTACCTGCTGCGGGACTGGGACTTGATGATGACCAAGGTCCGCAGCCTGCTGCCCCGTGATCGCGAAGAGCGCGTCATGACCCTCGCGGGTGAATGCCATGAAGTACTGGGGGCATTCGTGCGCGGGCAGTTGCTGGTGATGCTGGCGCTGGGCGTGATCTACGCCGCGGGATTGATGCTGGTGGGGTTGGAGTTGGGGTTGTTGATCGGTCTGATCGCAGGCCTGGCGGCCATTGTGCCGTACATGGGGTTTGTCATCGGTATCGGTGCGGCGTTGATCGCCGGCCTGTTCCAGTTCGGTGGCGATCTGTATCCCATGATCGGTATCGTCGCGGTGTTTATGGTCGGGCAGGCACTGGAAGGCATGGTGCTGACGCCGTTGTTGGTGGGCGATCGTATCGGTCTGCACCCGGTGGCGGTGATCTTCGCCATTCTGGCGGGGGGCGAGCTGTTCGGTTTTACCGGCGTGTTACTGGCGTTGCCGGTCGCGGCGGTCATCATGGTGCTGGTGCGCCATGTGCATGATTTGTATAAGGATTCGGGTATCTACAGTGGTGTTGACGAACCTGAGCTATAAGGTTCGTCGCGGGCGACCTGGTTTCACGCCAGATTCGCCCGTATCCCTCTCGCTGCTGTCACATGCGCCGCCAAAGAAACTGTCATGAAACCAGGGCGTTAACGCAAACCTTTGATTTTGCTTGTGGTCTGTCGCATTGTGCGACCCGCCTCACGGGTATAAACTTCGCAAACTTTACACAGAGGCCACTAACGGTTCCTTTGGAACTGTTCAGTCAGCATGAAACCGATTCAGCTGCCCCTAGGTGTGCGTCTGCGTGATGACGCTACCTTTATCAATTACTACCCAGGCGCCAATGCCGCTGCACTCGGCTATGTCGAGCGGCTATGCGAAGCCGACGCCGGCTGGACCGAAAGCCTGATTTATCTCTGGGGCAAGGACGGGGTAGGGCGCACGCACTTGTTGCAGGCAGCCTGCCTGCGCTTCGAGCAACTGGGTGAGCCGGCGGTGTATCTGCCGCTGGCCGAGCTGCTGGATCGCGGCATCTCGATTCTCGACAACCTTGAACAATACGAACTGGTCTGCCTCGATGATCTGCAGGCGGTTGCCGGCCGGGCGGATTGGGAAGAGGCGCTGTTCCATCTGTTCAATCGTCTGCGCGACAGCGGTCGGCGTCTGCTGATTGCTGCATCAACCTCGCCGCGCGAATTGCCGGTGAAACTGGCTGACCTGAAATCGCGCCTGACCCTGGCACTGATCTTCCAGATGCGTCCGCTCTCCGACGAAGACAAATTGCGCGCCTTGCAGCTTCGCGCATCCCGTCGCGGCCTGCACCTGACCGATGAAGTCGGGCATTTTATCTTGACTCGCGGTACCCGCAGCATGAGCGCGCTTTTCGAGCTGCTTGAACGTCTCGATCAGGCCTCCCTTCAAGCTCAGCGCAAGCTGACGATTCCGTTCCTGAAAGAAACTCTAGGCTGGTAAAACCTGGGCCTGGCGCAGGTTTCGGCATATTTCAGGCGCCAGAAAATCCGCTTTCCTACAGGGCTGCACGCTGCGCGAGTGTCTAAATGGGGCTTAAGCGCTTAGATGTAAACGAGAAACCGATAAGTCACATAAAGTTCGATTGAATTTGCAAATGAGGATGATAGCGGGCATAGTCTCGCCTTCTTTACAACTATCAGCCACGGTCGTGCCCATGCTAAAGCGCTTCGCACCCCTCGTGCCTCTCGCACTCGTCACCCTGTTGTTCGGTTGCGCTGCCCACTCTCCAGTGACTCAGCAAGAGCAACAACAGCAGGTCAAGAATTCAGTCACCGCACAGTCTTCTTCCGTTCTTTTCCAGGAAGATCTTTATCAAGACGGCGTGGCCACCGATAAAGAACTGGCAAACTTCGCCGATGGCAAGTCGTATCAGCTTCCGGTTCTGGCCGACAGCATCCTCGAGCGTGGCATGTCCCTGATCGGTACCCGTTACCGTTTCGGCGGCACCTCCGAGGCCGGCTTCGATTGCAGCGGTTTCATCGGTTATCTGTTTCGTGAAGAAGCCGGCATGAACCTGCCGCGCTCTACTCGCGAAATGATCAACGTCGACGCTCCGCTTGTATCTCGCAGTGCGCTGAAGCCGGGTGATCTGCTGTTCTTCGCCACCAATGGTCGTCGCGGTCGTGTCAGTCACGCCGGGATCTACCTGGGTGACAACCAGTTCATCCACTCCAGCAGCCGCAAAAGCGGTGGTGTCCGGGTCGATAGCCTGGGCGACAGCTACTGGAGCAAGACCTTCATCGAAGCCAAGCGCGCCCTCGCGATGGCACCGACTGTGGTCACTGCACGCAAATAAGGCTTGACCTGTCGCCACGTCAGTGGCGACAAATGCCTCTTCGCAACGAAGTAGGCGGACAGTTTGTAAGGCGAACTTAAAGTCTTACTTGAAGTTTGGCCCATAGCCGCTAGAATCCAGATCTATTATTGATGGCAAACCGCCTGCGTCCTGCGCAGGCGGTTTTCTTTTCTGCCTTCCCGACAGAAAAAGCCGCAGCCAGATCAGGATGTTCTGCTTATGACGATGTCGGCCCGCCTCGCAATCATGTTCTTCGCAGCGCTGCTCAGCGCCTGCGCCAGTCGCACACCGCCGCCTGCGCCGGTAGTTCGCGCCCCAATTGTTTTCGGTAACCCGCAACCCTTTTCCGCCGAGGCAGAAGACGTGCTGTTCCGCGCGCTTGGTCTTGTGGGCACGCCGTATCGTTGGGGCGGTAACACGCCGGATTCGGGCTTTGACTGCAGTGGCCTGATCGGTTACGTCTATCGTGATGTCACTGGTATTTCCCTGCCGCGTACCACCCGCGAAATGATCACCATGCAGGCGGCCAGCGTCGGCAAGGAAGGCCTGCAAACCGGTGACTTGATCTTCTTCGCCACCAATGGCGGCTCCCAGGTCAGCCATGCCGGGATCTACGTCGGCGAAGGTCGCTTCGTTCATGCGCCGGCCACTGGCGGCACGGTGAAGCTCGACAGCCTGTCCAAGGCTTACTGGCAGAAGGCTTATCTGAGTGCCAAGCGCGTTCTGCAGCCTGAGCACCTGGCGCGCAACCCGTAGCGTCCTGTCCGAAGAGGTTGTCATGACCGCTCGCACCCTCAATCTCGATGATTCCCTGTACCAATACCTGCTCGACGTTTCCCTGAGGGAAACGCCGCTGCTCAAGCGCTTGCGCGACGAAACCCAGGCGCTGCCGATGGCGCGCTGGCAGGTGGCACCGGAGCAGGGGCAGTTCCTCGCGTTACTAGTCAAACTCATTGGCGCGAAGCGCTTGCTGGAAGTCGGCACGTTCACCGGTTACAGCGCCTTGTGCATGGCCGCTGCGTTGCCGGAGGGTGGTTCGCTGATCTGCTGTGATATCCCCGGCGACTACAACGCGATCGCACGCCGTTATTGGCAGGAAGCGGGGCTGGCCGAGCGAATTGACCTGCGTCTGGCGCCTGCGCTGGAAACGCTCGCCATATTGGATCAGTCGGGGGAGTTCGACCTGATCTTCATTGATGCCGACAAGTCCAACTATCCGAACTATCTGGAGCATGCACTGCGTCTGCTGCGTGTCGGCGGTCTGGCGGTGTTCGATAACACGCTGTGGAGCGGGAGGGTGCTTGAGCAGAACGCCGAGAGCGCAGACACCCGAGCCATCCAGGCGCTCAATCGCGCCTTGAGGGATGACTCGCGGGTGGATCTGTCGTTGTTGCCGTTGGGGGATGGGCTCACGCTCTGTCGTAAACGCTGATCCTTGGTAGGAGCGAGGCTTGCCCGCGAAGGCTGTAGGTCAGGCGACATCAATGTTGGATGTGCCGACGCCTTCGCGGGCAAGCCTCGCTCCTACAGGGCGGCTATTTAGCGGCCGACACCCGCCACACCTTGTTCCCCACATCATCGGCCACCAGCAAACCGCCCTGCTGATCGATCACCACGCCCACGGGCCGGCCCATGGCTTTCTCATCCTCATTGAGAAACCCCGTCAGCACATCAACCGGTTGCCCGGTCGGTTTGCCTCCCGCGAACGGGACGAAAATCACTTTATAGCCACTGTGCGGCTTGCGGTTCCACGAGCCGTGCTGGCCGATGAAGGCGCCTTCCTTGAATTGCGCTGGAAGTGTGTTGCCCTCGGCAAACGACAGGCCCAACGACGCGGTATGCGGGCCGACCGCGTAGTCCGGCGCAATGGCCTTGGCCACCAGGTCCGGGTTTTGCGGCTCGACTCGAATGTCGACGTGCTGGCCGTAATAGCTGAAGGGCCAGCCGTAGAACCCACCGTCCTTCACTGACGTGATGTAGTCCGGCACCAGGTCGCTGCCGATTTCGTCACGCTCATTGACCGCCGTCCACAGGGCGCCGGTCTGAGGTTCCCACGCCAGGCCGTTGGGATTACGAATCCCCGAGGCGAAGATTCGGTGATTACCGGTGGCGCGATCCACTTCCCAGATCGCCGCGCGACCTTCCTCCTGGTCCAGGCCATTTTCGCCGACATTGCTGTTGGAGCCGACCGTGACGTACAGCTTGCTCCCGTCCTTGCTGGCGATGACGTTTTTGGTCCAGTGGTGATTCAGCGTGCCGCCGGGCAGGTCGACCACCTTGATTGGCTGCGACTTGATCGCGGTGTCGCCATTTTCATAGTGAAAGCGCAGCAGACGGTCGGTGTCGGCGACGTACAGGTCATTGCCGACGAGGGTCATGCCGAAGGGCGAATTGAGGTTTTCCAGAAACACCGTGCGGGTTTCGGCGATGCCGTCGTGGTCCTTGTCCCGCAGCAGCGTGATGCGATTCGGGCTGGGGACGCCGGCGCCGGCACGGCCCATGACTTTCTTCATGACCCAGCCTTTAACGCCTTTGCCGTCATCGGGTTTCGGTGGCGCGTTGGTTTCCGCCACCAGCACATCGCCGTTGGGCAGCACGTAGAGCCAGCGCGGGTGATCGAGCCCTTCGGCAAATGCCGCCACCTGAGTGCCCGCCGCGGCGGTGGGTTTCGCACCGTCCGGCCAGCCGATCGCCGGGGCGATATTCACCGTCGGGATCAGGGTCTTGTTCGGTTCGGGCAGCTTGGGTGACGGGCCGGTGCCGTCGGAGACTTGCAAGCTGGAGGTTTCACCGCAAGCGGCGAGCCCTCCGGCGAGCGCGATGACGAGAACGAGCTGGGGCTTACGCATGCTGGACTTCCCTATGAATGCATTGACTTAATCATAGAGAAGCTTAGACGCGCGATGGTTCAAACGGTCAGCCGCGGGCTTCCTTTAGCAGGACCGCGATGCCGGGGTGATAGTTGCCGGCTTCGTTGCGCAACTTGCGGTAGGCGTATGGGAAATACCAGGCCACGGCGCAGCTGTGTTCCTTTTGCAGGTCGTCGACCATGTCCTGGAGTTCTTCCGGTGTCGCGCTCTGCTGGGCTTTTTGTGGTGCAACGAACAAGCAGCCGAGTTTCAGGTCGCTGGAATAGCTGATGCGTTTGGCGTCGCCGGTGATGTCCTGCAGCGCCTGGGTCAGGTTCAGGCTATTGACCCGCGGCCAGCGTTGAGTGGCCTGGAGGTAGGCGCGTTCTTCAGCGGTGGCGATAAACAGGTCGGCGCGGCTGTTGCGTTCACCTTCTTCGTTCTGCTTGCGCGTCGGTGTTTGTTGCAGCGTGACCATTTCCGCCATCCAGGCTGCGGCGGAGAGCAGGCCAAGGTTGGCTTTTTCGTCGTACCAATAAGGCGTGTCGTTATCGCCGCGCACCGCATTGTAGCGGTCGATACAGTCAAACCAGCGTTCCAGCACCGGTCGCAGGAATTCCAGCTTCGGATTGCTGATGATCATGCCTTGCATGTTGCTCACCCTTGTAATTGTGATGTTGGGTTTGTGGCGCTTTGATATCACTGCTGACAGTGTGGTGCAAGTTGGGAGGGTCAGTAAATTGACCGGCGGCAGTATATCGCCCGCCCGGGCTTTGTCTTCAATTGACGCTCCACCCCCAACCCTCTAACCTTCGCGGCTTGTTTCAGGTGCTCTGTGGCGATGGCCGACAGAGTGAAACAGGGAAGCCGGTGAGTGACTATCTTCACGCGACGAAACGTCACGATCCCGGCGCTGCCCCCGCAACGGTAAATGAGTGAAAGCTGCGCCTTGAGCCACTGTGTCGACTGTCGACATGGGAAGGCGCGCAGTCAGGCCTTGCGCCGCTCATGAGCCCGGAGACCGGCCTGATTCATCCAACGGCATCACGGTGGGCGATGCCAGGCTTCTTGCCGTCTATTCTTGTGCCTGCCCGCCGTTATCCAGCCTCAACGGAGAGCTCCCCCATGACTGATACCCCCGATCGTGACGAACGCCATTTGGCGCGCATGCAACGCAAAAAAGCCGTGATCGACGAACGCATCGCCAACTCGCCGAATGAGTGCGGCCTGCTGCTGGTGCTGACCGGCAACGGCAAAGGCAAGAGCAGCTCGGCCTTTGGCATGCTCGCCCGGTCCATGGGCCACGGCATGCAGTGCGGCGTGGTGCAGTTCATCAAGGGGCGCAACAGCACCGGCGAAGAGCTGTTCTTCCGGCGCTTCCCGGAGCAGGTGCGTTTTCATGTGATGGGCGAGGGCTTCACCTGGGAAACCCAGGACCGCCAGCGCGACATCGCCGCCGCCGAAGCCGCGTGGGCGGTGTCCCAGGAACTGCTGCGTGACCCGTCGATCGGTCTGGTGGTGCTGGATGAGTTGAACATCGCCCTCAAGCACGGCTACCTCGATCTGGATCAGGTTCTCAGTGATTTGCAGGCGCGTCCGCCGATGCAACATGTGGTGGTCACCGGTCGCGGTGCCAAGCCGGAAATGATTGAACTGGCCGACACGGTCACCGAAATGGGCGTGATCAAGCACGCGTTCCAGGCCGGGATCAAAGCGCAAAAAGGCGTCGAATTGTGAGCTGCACTTTATGAATAGCCATCGTCAATGCCCGGCGGTATTGATTGCCGCGCCGGCCTCCGGTCAGGGCAAGACCACCGTCACTGCCGCGCTGGCCCGTTTGCACCGCAATCAGGGGCGCAAGGTCCGCGTGTTCAAATGCGGCCCGGACTTTCTCGACCCGATGATTCTCGAGCGCGCCAGCGGTGCGCCGGTGTATCAACTGGACATGTGGATGGTCGGCGAGCAGGAAAGTCGTCGTCTGTTGTGGGAAGCCGCCGGTGAGGCCGACCTGATCCTCATCGAAGGCGTCATGGGCCTGTTCGACGGCACGCCGTCCAGCGCCGACCTGGCGCGGCACTTCGGTGTGCCGGTGCTCGGCGTGATCGACGGCACGGCGATGGCGCAGACCTTTGGTGCGCTGGCGCTGGGGTTGGCGAAATATCAGCCGGACTTGCCGTTTGCCGGTGTGCTGGCCAACCGAGTGGGCACGCTGCGTCATGCGCAATTGCTCGAAGGCAGCCTGACTGAAGGCTTGCGCTGGTACGGCGCCTTGTCGCGGGAGATCGGGATCGAATTGCCGAGTCGGCATCTGGGTCTGGTCCAGGCCAGCGAGTTGAATGATCTTGATCTGCGCCTCGATGCGGCAGCCGAATCGCTGGCCAGCAGTTGCGATGTGGCGTTGCCGCCCGCCGTGGAATTCGCCGGGCCCGATGTGATTGCCGCCGAGCCTTTGCTTAAAGGCATCCGAATCGCCGTGGCCCGTGATGAAGCGTTTGCCTTCACCTACGGCGCGAGCCTGGATTTGCTGCGGGCCATGGGCGCCGAGTTGCTGTTCTTCTCGCCGATCCGCGATGCTGATTTGCCGGAAGCTGACAGCCTTTATCTGCCGGGCGGTTATCCGGAACTGCACCATGTGGCGCTGTCACAGAACACCTCGATGCTCGACGCGATCCGCGCCCATCATGCCGTCGGCAAACCGTTGCTGGCCGAGTGTGGCGGGATGTTGTACCTGCTCGACTCATTGACCGATGTCGAGGGCACTCGCGCTGAACTGGTCGGCTTGCTCAAAGGTGACGCGGTGATGCAAAAGCGTCTGGCCGCGCTGGCGTTGCAAGCGGTCGAGTTGCCGGAAGGTTCGTTGCGCGGGCACACCTATCACCACTCGTTGACCAGCACTGAGCTTGAGCCGATTGCTCGTGGGCTGAGCCCCAATGGCGGGCGTGGGGCGGAGGCGGTTTATCGTGAGGGGCGGATGACTGCGTCCTATGTACACTTTTATTTTCCGTCCAATCCTTCGGCGGTTGCCGCACTTTTTGCACCTGACCTTGAAGCCGCTATCGCGAGCAGGTCGAATCGTCGCACCGTCGCTCCTACAATGGATCCCTTAACCCCTGTGGGAGCGGGCTTGCTCGCGAAGAGGCCATGACCGACAACGCATTCTCCGAAGCCGAACGCGAAGCGGTCTATCGGGCAATTGCTGAACGCCGCGACATGCGCCACTTCAGCGGCGGCACCGTCGAACCCGAATTACTGCGACGCCTGCTCGAAGCCGCCCACCAGGCCCCCAGCGTGGGCCTGATGCAACCCTGGCGGTTCATCCGCATCAGCGACCGGGCCGTGCGCGGCAAGATCCAGCAACTGGTGGAAGAAGAACGCATCCGCACCGCCGAAGCCCTCGGCGAGCGCACCGACGAATTCATGAAGCTGAAAGTCGAAGGCATCAACGACTGCGCCGAGGTGTTGGTCGCCGCGCTGATGGACGATCGCGAGCGCCACATTTTCGGTCGTCGCACCTTGCCGGAAATGGACATGGCCTCGTTGTCCTGCGCGATCCAGAACCTCTGGTTGGCCTCCCGGGCCGAAGGTCTGGGCATGGGCTGGGTGTCGCTGTTCGAGCCGCAAGCGCTGGCGGACTTGCTGGGTTTACCGCCAGGGGCCAAGCCGTTGGCGGTTCTTTGCCTTGGCCCGGTCAAGGAATTCTATCCGGCGCCGATGCTGGTACTCGAAGGGTGGACGCAGGCGCGTCCGCTCAGTGAGTTGCTGTATGAAAATTATTGGGGAGTGAGTCAATGAGTGTGGCGTTATTGAGTGTCGCCGCGGTTGCGCTGGACGCGCTGCTGGGTGAACCCAAACGCTGGCATCCGCTGGTGGCGTTCGGCCGTTTTGCCGACCGCATCGAGCAACGTTTCAACGGTGAGGGACGTGGCTGGCGCAGCCATGGCGTCACCGCGTGGGTGATCGCGGTTGTGCCGCTGACCTTGCTGGCCACGGCGTTTTCCTGGGCGCCTTATGTCGGCTGGATTGTCGAGATTCTCGCGCTCTATTGCGCCCTCGGCATGCGCAGCCTCGGTGAGCACGTCGAGCCGGTGGCCAAGGCTTTGCGCAGTGATGATCTCGACGAAGCCCGCAAGCGCGTGGGTTATCTGGTCAGCCGTCAGACCACCGAGCTGGATAAAACCGAAGTCGCCCGCGCCGCCACTGAATCTGTCCTGGAGAACGGCAGCGATGCGGTGTTCGCCGCGCTGTTCTGGTTTGCCGTGGCCGGCGCGCCCGGCGTGGTGCTCTATCGCTTGAGCAACACCCTCGATGCCATGTGGGGTTATCGCAACGAACGCTTCGAACGTTTCGGCTGGGCGGCGGCGAAGATCGACGATGTCCTCAACTACATTCCCGCGCGCCTGGTGGCGCTGACCTACGCGCTGCTGGGCAAAACCCGACTGGCGTTGAAATGCTGGCGCACTCAGGGCCCAACCTGGGACAGCCCCAACGCCGGACCTGTGATGGCGGCCGGTGCCGGTGCGCTCGGCGTCGAGTTGGGCGGGGCGGCGATCTATCACGGTGAACTGCATCAGCGTCCGCAACTGGGCGAAGGCGTGCCGGCGGATGCCGACTCCATCGACCGTGGCTGGCAATTGGTCCAGCGCGGCGTATGGTTATGGCTGCTGATTCTCTGCGTGGGAGCTGAATTCTATGCTTGAGCACGGTGGCCGCTTGCGCAAGGCTGCGCTCGAATACGGCATTGCCGAAGCCGATTGGCTGGACCTGTCCAGCGGCCTCGCGCCGTGGCCATTCCCGATCCCGGACATTCCGTTGCGAGCCTGGGCACGCTTGCCGGAAACCGATGACGGTCTGGAGCAGGCCGCTTGCGATTATTACGGCACCGGACAGGTGCTGCCGGTGGCCGGTTCGCAAATGGCCATCCAGTTGCTGCCGCGTTTGCGTCGGGCCGGCAAGGTCGGTGTGCTGTCGCCGTGTTACGCCGAACACGCGCAAGCATGGCGCAGTAACGGTTACATCGTGCGCGAAGTGCTGGAGCAGGAAGTCGACTTCTATATCGACAGCTTAGACGTGCTGGTGGTGGTCAATCCGAACAACCCGACGGGCCTGAGCCTGACCCCGAATCGCCTGCTCGACTGGCACGCCCGACTGGCCTCTCGCGGTGGCTGGCTGGTGGTGGACGAAGCGTTCATGGACAACACGCCATCGCTGAGCCTGGCACCGTTTGCCCATCTGGTCGGTTTGATTGTGCTGCGTTCCTTCGGCAAGTTTTTTGGCCTGGCCGGTGTGCGGCTGGGCTTTGTGCTGGCTGAGCGCAAGTTGCTCAAGTTGCTCGCCGAGCAGGTGGGGCCCTGGGCGGTCAGTGGGCCGACACGGGTGTTGGGCCAAGCCTGTTTGCTGGACAGCGAAGGCCATGCAAGGCAGCGCGTGCGCAGCGAAGAAGCCAGCAAACGCCTGGCACTTTTGCTTGGGCAGTATGGTTTGCAGCCTCAGGGTGGCTGCGCATTGTTTCAATGGCTGATCACCGAGCATGCCGAAGCGCTTCACGAGTTCATGGCAAGGCGTGGCATTTTGCTGCGGTTGTTCACCCACAACAGCAGCGTGCGTTTCGGCTTGCCGGCGGATGAGGCGGACTGGCAGCGCCTCGAGCAAGCACTTCAGGCCTTCGTCAAGGAAATCCAATGACAACGTTGATGGTGCAAGGCACCACATCCGACGCCGGTAAAAGCACGCTGGTGACGGCGTTGTGTCGCTGGGTCACGCGTCAGGGCGTGCGCGTTGTGCCCTTCAAACCGCAGAACATGGCCCTCAACAGCGCCGTGACCGCCGACGGTGGCGAGATCGGCCGCGCTCAGGCGGTGCAGGCTCAAGCGGCCAACCTTGAACCGCACACCGACATGAATCCTGTGTTGCTCAAACCCAACAGCGACACTGGCGCCCAGGTAATCATCCATGGTCGTGCGGTCACGACGATGAACGCGGTCGCCTATCACGACTACAAAGCCATTGCCATGCAAGCCGTGCTGGCCTCCCATGAACGATTGAGCGCGGCGTATCCGGTGGTGATGGTCGAAGGCGCAGGCTCGCCGGCCGAGATCAATCTGCGTGCCGGCGACATTGCCAACATGGGCTTTGCCGAGGCGGTGGATTGCCCGGTGGTGTTGATCGCCGACATCAATCGCGGCGGGGTGTTCGCGCATCTGGTGGGCACGCTGGAACTGCTGTCGCCGACCGAGCAAGCGCGGGTCAAAGGCTTCATCATCAACCGTTTTCGCGGCGACATCGCCTTGCTGCAACCCGGCCTCGACTGGCTGGAAGCGCGCACCGGCAAACCGGTGATCGGCGTGCTGCCCTATGTCATGGATTTGCACCTGGAAGCCGAGGACGGCATCGATCAGCGCCAGACCGACAAGGCTGAGCGCGTGCTCAAAGTGGTGGTGCCGGTGCTGCCGCGCATCAGCAACCACACCGATTTCGATCCGCTGCGCCTGCATCCGCAAGTCGACCTGCAATTCATCGGCCCCGGCCAGGCGATTCCTGCGGCCGACCTGATCATTCTTCCCGGCTCGAAAAGCGTACGCAGTGACCTCGCGTACCTGCGGGCCAATGGCTGGGACACGGCCATCAGTCGTCATCTGCGCTATGGCGGCAAAGTGCTGGGGATTTGCGGCGGTCTGCAAATGCTCGGTGAGCAAGTGCACGATCCGCTGGGCCTCGAAGGCGCGCCGGGTTCCAGTGCCGGTCTGGGCCTGCTGGCGTTCGAAACACAGCTTGAAGAGGAGAAGCAATTGCGCAATGTGCGCGGGCATTTGGCGCTGGAAAATGCTGAAGTCAGCGGCTACGAAATACATGCCGGAGTGACCACCGGGTTGGCGCTGGAAAACGCTGCCGTGCAGCTGGACGATGGTCGCTGCGATGGCGCGCAAAGTGCTGACGGGCAGATTTTCGGCACCTACCTGCACGGCCTGTTTGAATCCCCGGCGGCGTGCAGTGCGCTGCTGCGCTGGGCGGGTTTGCAGGATGTGCAGGCAGTGGATTACCACGGGTTGCGCGAGCGCGATATCGAGCGGTTGGCGGATTTGGTGGAGAAGCATTTGGATACCCGATTGCTGCGTGAACTCTGCGGTATTTGAGAGGACGTCTTCGCGGGCAAGCCTCGCTCCTACAAGGTCAAGAGCGGGACATACCTGTAGGAGCGAGGCTTGCCCGCGAAGAGGCCAGTACCTACACCGCATATTTAAGGAATGAACCATGCTGCAACTGATCCTCGGCGGCGCCCGCTCCGGCAAAAGTCGCCTCGCTGAAAAACTCGCGACAGATAGCCAGCTTCAGGTCACCTACATCGCCACCAGCCAACCGCTGGACGGTGAAATGAACGAACGGGTCGCCCATCACCGCGCCCGTCGTCCGGCTGAATGGGCGTTGATCGAAGAGCCGATCGAACTCGCCCGTGTATTGCGCGAAAGCGCCCGCGCCGAGCGTTGCCTGCTGGTGGATTGCCTGACCCTGTGGATCACCAATCTGCTGATGCTCGACGATGCCGAACGTCTGAACGCAGAACGCGAAGCCCTGCTGGACTGCCTGGCGTCATTGCCGGGTGAAATCATTTTTGTCAGCAACGAAACCGGAATGGGTGTCGTGCCGCTGGGCGAATTGACTCGCCGCTATGTCGATGAGGCCGGTTGGCTGCATCAAGCCCTGGCCGAGCGCTGCCAACGTGTCGTCCTGACCGTCGCCGGCCTGCCCCTGACTTTGAAAGGAACCGCGTTATGACCCAATCCTGGTGGCTGAACCCGTGCAAGCCGATCGACGCGCAAGCCGTCGAGCAGGCGCAGGCACGTCAACAGCAGCTGACCAAGCCTGCCGGATCCCTCGGCCGACTGGAATCGGTGGCCGTGCAATTGGCGGGGCTGCAAGGGCAGGTCAAACCGAGTCTCGATCAGCTGTGGATCGCCATTTTTGCCGGCGATCATGGTGTGGTTGCAGAAGGCGTGTCGGCGTTCCCTCAGGAAGTCACCGGGCAGATGCTGCACAACTTCGTCAGCGGTGGTGCGGCGATCAGCGTGTTGGCGCGTCAGCTCGGGGCTTCCCTCGAAGTGGTCGACCTCGGCACGGTAACGCCGTCGTTGAACCTGCCGGGCGTGCGTCATCTCAACATCGGCGCGGGCACCGCCAATTTCGTCGAAGGCCCGGCCATGACGGCTGCCCAGGGCGAACTCGCCTTGCAGGCCGGTCGCGACAGCGTGCAGCGTGCGGTCGCCAAAGGTGCGCAGTTGTTTATCGGCGGCGAGATGGGCATCGGCAACACCACGGCGGCCAGCGCGCTGGCCTGTGCCTTGCTCGATTGCCCGGTGGTGCATCTGGCCGGGCCCGGCACCGGTTTGAACGCGGCGGGGGTCAGCCACAAAGCCCAAGTCATTGAACGCGCCTTGGCATTGCACGGCGCTCAGCGCGGTGATGCGTTGCAAACCCTGTTCAACCTCGGCGGGTTTGAAATTGCGGCGCTGGTCGGCGCGTATCTGGCGTGTGCCCAGGAAGGCGTTGCGGTGCTGGTGGACGGCTTTATCTGCAGCGTCGCCGCGTTGGTGGCGGTGCGCTTGAATCCTGAATGCCGTCAGTGGTTGTTGTTCGGCCATCGCGGTGCCGAGCCGGGCCATCGTCATGTGCTGGAAACACTGAACGCCGAACCCCTGCTGGACCTCGGTCTTCGTCTGGGCGAGGGCAGTGGCGCCGCGTTGGCCGTGCCGTTGCTGCGTCTGGCCTGCGATCTTCACGGGCAGATGGCAACCTTCGCCGAAGCGGCGGTGGCGGACCGTCCGGCATGACGTTGCGACTGGATCTTCTGCGCCACGGTGAAACCGAACTCGGTGGCGGTTTGCGCGGCAGCCTCGACGATGCGCTGACCGGCAAGGGCTGGGAGCAGATGCGCGCGGCGGTGGTTGAGCAGGGGCCGTGGGATCGGTTGATCAGTTCACCGCTGCAACGTTGTGCGCGGTTTGCGGATGAACTCGGTGCACAGTTGGGGCTGCCCGTGCACCTCGAAAACGATCTGCAAGAACTGCACTTCGGCGCCTGGGAAGGGCAGAGTGCTGCGGCGTTGATGGAGACTGACGCCGCAGGGTTGGGCCTGTTCTGGGCCGATCCGTATTCCTTTACGCCGCCGGAGGGTGAGCCGGTCGGGGATTTCTCAGCGCGGGTGCTGGCGGCGGTGGCGCGACTGCACGCGGCGTATGCGGGTGAGCGGATCTTGCTGATCAGCCATGGCGGTGTCATGCGTTTGTTGCTGGCGCAGGCCCGGGCTTTGCCCCGTGAGCAGTTGTTGAATGTCGAAGTCGGCCATGGCTCGCTGTTTTCGTTGAGCGTCGAGTCAGGCGTCATTCTCAAGGAAGCGATCTGACCATGTTGCCCTTCTGGATCGCCCTGCAATTTCTCAGCAGTTTGCCGATTCGCCTGCCCGGCATGCCGGCACCTCAGGAACTCGGACGTTCGCTGCTGTTTTATCCGTTGGTCGGGCTGCTGTTCGGCGCCATTTTGTGGGCGCTGAACTGGCTGTTACTGGGCACGCCTTTGTTGCTTCACGCCGCGCTGCTGCTGACCGCTTGGGTATTGCTCAGCGGCGGATTGCACCTGGACGGCCTGGCCGATAGCGCCGATGCGTGGCTCGGTGGCTTCGGCGATCGCGAGCGCACGCTGACCATCATGAAAGACCCGCGCAGCGGGCCGATTGCGGTGGTGACGCTGGTGCTGGTGTTGCTGCTCAAATTCGCCGCGTTGCTGGCGTTGATCGAGCAGCAGCACAATGTTTTGCTGATCATCGTTCCGCTGATTGGTCGTAGCGCGATGCTGGGGTTGTTCCTGACCACGCCGTATGTGCGTGCCGGCGGGTTGGGCCAGGCGCTGGCCGATCATTTGCCGCGTTCAGCGGGTAAGCAAGTGTTGGCGGTCAGTGGGTTGGCATGTGTGCTGATCGCAGGGTTCAGCGGTGTCTGGGCGCTCGTTCTGGCGGGCGGGATGTTCGTCTGGTTGCGGCAGGTAATGTTGCGGCGATTGGGCGGGACGACGGGGGATACGGCCGGGGCGTTGCTGGAGTTGTTGGAGGTGGCGGTGCTGGTGGGCGTTGCCCTGATCCTGTAGGAGCGAGCGGGCGGCGATCCGACTTGCCCGCGAAGGGCGCGACGCGGTTTGTCTGCCAAACCGCATTATCTTCTTCGCGGGCAAGCCTCGCTCCTACGGTAATATGTGTCAAAAATTTGCTTTCATTTAACCGCGGGTATATACACGCACCATGCTCGACTCTCAATGTTTATGCATCAACCTGCGTCGCGCCGCTCGTGGCGTCAGCAGGCATTACGACGGCGCTCTCGACGGCTTCGGGATCAACGTTGCCCAGTATTCTTTGCTGTGCAATCTGCAGCGTCTGAATGAGCCGAGTATTTCCACCCTGGCCGAAGCCATGGGCCTGGACCGCAGCACCTTGGGGCGCAATCTTCGAGTGCTGGAGGGCGAAGGCCTGGTGGCGCTGGTCGAGGGCGAGGACATGCGTAATCGCATCGTTCGCCTGACCGCGGCGGGTGCAGATCGCCTGGCAGCGGCCTTGCCTGCCTGGGAAGCGGCGCAGCAGCGGCTGATCGATCGTCTGGGCGCCGAAAAACGCGAAACCTTGTTGCGACTGCTGGACGAACTGGCGTGATGCCGGTTTTCCGATCTTAAGCGGGTATATACCCGCTACCGGAGAATAAGAATGACCTCGATGTGGCGTACATGCGGTTGGGTGTTGGTGGGGAGTGCGCTGATCCTGGCATTGTCGTTGGGCGTGCGACACGGCTTCGGCCTGTTCCTGGCACCGATGAGTGCCGAATTCGGCTGGGGGCGTGAGACGTTCGCTTTTGCCATCGCTCTGCAGAACCTGATCTGGGGCCTGGCGCAGCCATTCACCGGCGCGCTGGCTGACCGCTTTGGCGCGGCGAAAGTGGTGTTGGTCGGTGGTGTTCTGTACGCATTGGGCCTGGTGTTCATGGGCTTGTCCGACTCGGCGGTAACGTTGTCCCTGAGTGCGGGCCTGTTGATCGGCATCGGCCTGTCGGGCACGTCGTTCTCGGTGATCCTCGGCGTGGTCGGTCGTGCCGTGCCGCCGGAGAAACGCAGCATGGGCATGGGCATCGCCAGCGCCGCCGGTTCGTTTGGTCAGTTCGCCATGTTGCCGGGTACGCTGGGGTTGATTGGCTGGCTCGGCTGGTCTGCGGCATTGCTGGTGCTGGGTCTGCTGGTGGCGCTGATTATCCCGTTGGTGAGCATGCTCAAGGACAAACCGCTGCCAATGCTCGGCCATGAACAAACCCTCTCTGAAGCGCTGCGTGAAGCCTGCTCCCATTCGGGGTTCTGGCTGTTGGCGTTCGGCTTTTTTGTCTGCGGTTTCCAGGTGGTGTTCATCGGCGTGCATTTGCCGGCGTATCTGGTGGATCAGCATCTTCCAGCCACAGTGGGCACCACGGTGCTGGCGCTGATCGGGCTGTTCAATATTTTCGGCACGTACACCGCAGGATGGCTCGGCGGTCGCATGTCCAAACCGCGCTTGCTGACCGGTTTGTACCTGTTGCGGGCGGTGGTGATTACGTTGTTTCTCTGGGCACCGGTCACCACGACCACCGCCTACCTGTTCGGCATGGCCATGGGCTTACTGTGGTTATCCACCGTGCCGTTGACCAACGGCACGGTGGCGACCTTGTTCGGTGTGCGAAATCTGTCCATGCTCGGTGGGATTGTTTTCCTCTTCCACCAGCTCGGTTCGTTCCTTGGCGGCTGGCTGGGTGGCGTGGTGTATGACCGAACCGGGAGTTATGACTTGATCTGGCAAGTGGCAATACTGTTGAGTCTGTTGGCCGCCGCCCTGAACTGGCCGGTGCGTGAGCAGCCGGTGGCGCGCCTGCAAACCCGGTTGAGTGCGATATGAACCGTCTCTTGCCGCGAATGGCGGTGGTCGCTGTCGGCGCCTTGCTGCTGGCCTTGGCCTGGTGGGGCTGGCATCAGGGCGGATTGGCGCTGATGCAGTTGGGCATGGGCGCTTGCTAGGAACAGGCGAGGGCGAGTAACTTCGTTTGTGACCATTGAACAAGGATGCACCGACATGCTGATGCGCTGGATTGCAGTCCCCGCGTTGCTGATGGCGTTTACCGGATTGGCACAGGCGGCCGAGTGCTCGGAACTGTTGCAGGGCTCGTTGCCCAAGCTGCGCGCCAAGGAATCCATCGACCTGTGCCAACGGTTTGAGGGTAAACCGCTGGTGGTGGTCAATACCGCAAGCTTCTGTGGCTTCGCTCCGCAGTTCAAAAGCCTTGAGGCGCTGAATCAGCGCTACAAGGACCAGGGGCTGGAGGTGATCGGCGTTCCGTCCAATGACTTCAAGCAGGAGTCCAAGGACGGCGCTGAGACCGCCAAGGTCTGCTACGTGAACTACGGCGTGACCTTCACCATGACCGAGCCGCAAAAAGTCCGCGGCGACGGCGCGACTCACCTGTTCAAAGTCCTCGCCAAACAGTCCAGCGCGCCGAAGTGGAATTTCTACAAATACGTGGTGGATCGCAAGGGCAAGGTAATTGCCAGCTTCTCCAGCCTGACCAAGCCCGACGATCCCGAGTTCATCGAGGCGGTGGAAAAAGCCCTGGCCTCGCAACCCTGATTGACGCCGACTAAAAAGCCCCGCCTCTGTACAAGAGCGCGGGGCTTTTTTGATTCCGGTGGCGAGCGTTTCAGGCGCGCCGAGCTTCATCAGAAGCGGTAAGTCGCACCAACACCGAAACCGTTTGCATAGTTTTCATACTTGGCGTTGTAGTTCTGGCCACGGTTGTTGCTGTTGTCGACTTTGACCGACTCTTCACGCAGGTACGAGTACGCGACGTCGATGGTCAGGTCGTCGGTCGGGCTCCAGCCAGCGCCCAGGCTGAAAATCTTGCGATCGCCCGTCGGAATGCGTGGGGAACGGTCGGTGTTGTTGGTCGGCGCCTGGTCGACGGACAGACCGGTACGCAATACCCATTGCTTGTTCAGCTGGTAGGACGCGCCGATGGCGTGAGCCCAGGTGTCGTGCCAGTTCTGATCTTCGGTGATGGTGCCGAACTGACCGTTCAAGACGGCTGGAACACCTTTGTTATCGACCGTGATTTCTTTCAGGCGGCTCCAGCGAGTCCAGGTGCTGCCTGCGTAGAGGGTCCACTGGTCGTCCAGCTGATGAGTGACCGAGAAGTCCACCGATTCAGGCGTGGTCAGGTCCAGCGAGGCGTCGTACTTCTGGCTTGGGTTCTGACCGATCAGGCCCAGCACGTTGTAGTCGACCTTGGTGTTGCCCTCGAGCTTGTACTTCACTTTCGAGTGGTAGGTCAGGCCGACGCGGGTGCTGTCGGTGGCCTGTACCAACACGCCGATGTTGTAGCCCAGCGCAGTGTCGTCACCTTCGATCTTGACCTTGCCATCCGGCGCGGCCTGGGTGATCGACAGGTTCGATTCCAGGGTGCCGTCGATGCGGTTGATGGTCGGACCGAAGCCGATGGAAACCTTGTCGTTGAAGGCGTAGCTGACAGTCGGTTGCAGGGTGACGATCTTGACTTCGCTCTTGCTGCCGAAGTAACGGCCGGCAAAGCCGTTCTCGTAGTCGGTCACCAGGCCGAATGGAGCGTAGACGCCGAAACCGACTGCCCAATGGTCATCGATTGGCTTGACGTAGTAGCCCATCGGCACGCCCATGAAAGGGACCATGTCACCTTTGTTGGTACCGCCATTCGGACTGGAGCTGGCGTCACTGATGTCAGTGTGTGCGTCGATGAATGCGACACCACCAGTCACTTGTTCGCGCTTGAGGCGAGACATGCCGGCAGGGTTGCCAGCAATGGTAGATGCGTCGTCGGCAGAGGAAGATCGCCCGGCAAAACCTGTTCCCATCCCGCTGATGCTTTGTTCGTTGAGGGCAAAGCCACTTGCAAAGATCTGGGTGGATGCCATGGCAACGGCGAGGCTAATGGTGGTTTTGAGCATTACTTTTTTCATTATTAGAACTCCTGGTGATCACCGGGGCGAAAATTACCAACATTTTCGTCCCAGCGCTATAGGCTGTATGGCTTGAGTTAGAGCGGTTTTGTAGGACAATCCGACCAGATTCGCGACCCGTTAGAGGATCTTTGGAAACCGGTGGGTCAGCAGGCGACCTGATTCAGTGGTGAAACACAGGTTTGCCATGCGCAGGTAAAGTCGCGCAGGCGGCCTTGAGGTTGAAAAGTCTGGCGCCAGATTCGGGCCATACCCAACAAGTCATCTGCGGCGGGGAGGGGAGTGTTCTGTTCTTCTACCAGCAGCCAGGCGATGGCAGTGGCATAACGCAGGTTGACGGTCAATTCCAGGTGGGGCCCGCTGAGAAAGGCATGCTGACTGGCGAGGCCGCGCACAAGGCTCGCGCGCTCCGGGTCCAATGCCAGATAGTGATCCCAGAGAGCCTGGTGGCGGGGTTCGGCAATCCGGTACAGGCCGTGTCCACGGCGGTCATGCAGGGCGGAACCAAGGGCAGACTGGCTGGCGGCGATACCCAGCAGAAGGGATTCGGCAGTTGCGCTATGGCGCCCCAGGTAAATCAAAGTAGGGCGGATCACATAACGGCACAGTTCGCTGGCAGCGATACCCATAAAGCCCTCGGAACATTAAGTGGTCGGCGATACCTGAAGGAAGCGTTGGCAGCTGGTGAATCGAATCAGGCTCGCCGGAAGCGGAACAAGCCGCTTGAGTTGAAGTGTAGTGTCATATTCGCGCTGTAAAGGACTGTTTTTAAAATATTTCCGGCTTCGAGTTATAACCGTTATATCGGTTAGTGCTTAGCCGCAGGCTGCCTGAGGGGAAATAACAGGCAATAAAAAGCCCCGCTTTTTGAGCAGGGCTTTTGAGGTTTTCAGTCTTTCTGGCGTATCAGGCAACCAGTGCCTGACGGGTACGCTCGATCACTGCCTGCAGCGGTTCTGCGCTGGAGTATTGATCGGGGTAGAGGCGTTCGCTGTGACGAGCGATGCCGTGTTCGTTGACCAGAGTGAAGCTGAAGCAGCCTTTGCGAGCGGCCATGATCAGGCAATTCATTGGTGCAAAAGCGTTGGTTAGGGTGCGAATGGCATCCTGGGTGTGGATTTGAGTAGTCATTAAATGGGTGTTCCTACAAGCGACACGGATAAGAGCCGTGCAAAATTAAAACGTTCCAGTGACGACGACCACCATTGGTCGAACGAAGAACCCGACTGGAACAAAGCAGCCAGTTTGAAGCGCTGATAATTGGCGCGCTTGGGCTGGCAGGTAGGTACTTAGGAGGGCAGGCAACACATCAAGGGCAAAGGTTCTGGGCCCGGGGTGAAGATCCTGATCAATTTGCAGGCTGGTTCGGTCAGAGTAAGTGAGCTTCGCAACACCCTTTGCTTTCGATTCAAAGGCTGTGTTGGCGCAAGGTTTACCTGGAAACCATCGAGGTGGTCGATCCCGCTTGTTCGGTAGAAGCTTCCTTTGGGAAGGCTGACCGGGAGGATTTGTTCGACCAGAATTGACTTTCAGCTTGGTACTAACGCCGCGGATACTAACGGATCGAGTCGGTGAAGGGAAGCGCGAAAGCAAAATAATTCCGAAGCCCCGCAATCTCGCTGCGCAATGGGCCAATTTCCGACCACTGGTAGTCGCTCCGGCATAAGCCTGGGACAAGGGTTTACCAAGGTTATCCCCAGAAACCCTCCACAAATCGCTCCGAAAAAGTGCATCGATATAACTGCCGCGAAGGTACTTGTGCACATAAGTTGCGCAGACTGTAACCGGACTGTCATCCGCGCCCCGACCACAGTGGGTGCCTGTATTGAAAATTTAAGTCAATGAAAAACATCGCTTTTTTTTACTGGTGAAAAAATCGTCAGTTTGACTGCGAGCCCCGTTCCACAGGGCTTTGCGAGAGTTCAAGGGCGGTTGTCCACTGAGTTATCCACAGCTTCTGTGGATTGTCCCGAGCGCTTGCTCTAGGACGGGCGTGCCGGGTTTTTTAGGCTTTACCTGTAAGAAAAAAAGAGTAGAGTGGCGCGCCTTCCGATCTGCCCCACAGTGCTTTATGAAGTTTCGCTCCGTATCAGTTGCTGCCACTTCCACACCTTCCGGTGTTACCCCTCCCAAACGCCTTTCGATGCGAGTGGCGGAGTGGTTGCTGGACAGCCCGCGCCTTGGCGAAAACACCAACGTCAAACACTTCGCCGGGCGTTTGCTCAAACAGCCTGCCCGTGAAGGTGTCGTGGCTGCGCAAAGTCGTCTCGGCCAGCTGATGTGCCGCGAATGCGGCAATGCCCGGGATCGCCGCATTGGCCAGGACCTGCTGCGCCAAGCCGCACGAGCAGGGGATCGGCGCGCCCTTCAGGAACTGGGTCTGGTCGAAGACTGAGCTGTCCAAGTTCTGACGCCTTCGTTACCCTTCAAGCTTTATCTCATCGGCAGGAGTCGCTATGGCTATGGACTTGACCAGCATTTTGCTGGGTCTGGCGGGCGCTGCACTGCCCTTGCTGGTACTGGCCTGGCAAATCCAGCGCCGGGCGAGCGCAGGGCAGGCCGAGGTGGCGTTGCTGGAAGAGCGTCTGGCCATGTCGCAACTGGCGCAGGACGGCTTGAACGCTCAGCTCGAAGCCTGCCGCGATGAAATCGGTGATCTGAGCCAGGCCAACGCCGCCAAGCAAGCAGAACTCGCCGCCATGCGCCGTGAAATCGAACTGCTACAGATAGAGCGCGACGATGCCCGCGACGCGTCTCACGCCTGGAACATCGAACGGGCCGGCAAAGACGCCGAGCTGCGACGCCTGGACGCCCGGGCGGCCTCGCTCACCGCTGAACTGCGTGAGCAGCAGGACAGTCATCAAAAGCGCCTCAACGACCTGCAAGGCTCACGAGACGAACTGCGAGCACAGTTCGCCGAACTGGCAGGCAAGATCTTCGACGAGCGCGAGCAGCGTTTCGCCGAAACCAGCCAGCAGCGCCTGGGCCAGTTGCTCGATCCTTTGAAAGAACGCATTCAGTCTTTCGAAAAGCGCGTTGAGGAAAGCTATCAGGCCGAAGCCCGCGAACGGTTTTCCCTGGCCAAAGAGCTAGAACGCCTGCAGCAGCTGAACCTGCGCCTGAGCGACGAAGCCACCAACCTCACCCGTGCGTTGAAAGGGCAGAAAACCCAGGGCAACTGGGGCGAGTTGATTCTTGAGCGCGTGCTTGAACATGCCGGGCTGGAGAAGGGCCGCGAGTACCAGACCCAGGTCAATCTCAAAGGGCCGGACGGTGAGCGTTTTCAGCCGGACGTGATCATTTATCTGCCGGGCGACAAGCAGGTGGTGGTCGACTCCAAAGTCAGCCTCACGGCCTATCAGCAATACGTGGCGGCTGAAGACGATGCCATCGGCCAGATCGCCATCAAGCAGCACGTGCTGTCGCTGCGCAATCACGTCAAAGGCCTGTCAGGCAAGGATTACAAGCGACTCGACGGCTTGCACAGTCTGGATTTCGTGTTGCTCTTCGTGCCGATCGAAGCGGCGTTCTCCGCTGCGTTGCAGGCTGAGCCGACACTGTTCCAGGAAGCCTTCGACCGCAACATCGTCATCGTCAGCCCGACCACATTGCTGGCGACTCTGCGGGTTATCGACAGCCTGTGGAAGCAAGAGCGCCAGAGCCAGAACGCCCGGGAAATCGCCGAGCGCGCCGGGTGGCTGTACGACAAGTTCGTGTTGTTCATCCAGGATCTGGATGAAGTCGGCAATCGCTTGCAGCAACTGGACAAAGCCTACAGTTCAGCACGCAACAAGCTGACAGAAGGGCGCGGCAACCTGGTCAGTCGCAGTGAGCAGTTGAAGTTGCTGGGTGCGCGAGCCAGCAAGAGCTTGCCGGCTGATCTGTTGGAGCGGGCGATGACCGATGTCGATGGCCTCGCCGAGTTACCTGAATAAACAAGGCACCACCTGGACTTTGTGGCGAGGGGGCTTGTCGGAATGCCGCATCACCCCGTTCGGCTGCGCAGCAGCCGTCAATCAGGCCGCGCGTTATTACCTGAAGGAATCGCGTTAAGGGTTCTGGGGCCGCTGCGCAGCCCAACGGGGGCAAGCCCCCTCGCCACATTGATGTGTGTTGAACCCTCCTGCGCTACAACGGCAAATGCCGACTCAACAACGCCCGCAACGCCGCCGGTTTCACCGGTTTGGCCAAGTACTCAAGGCCCGCCGCATGCACCTGGGCCACCGTCTCCGGTCGGCCATCGGCACTGATCACCACCCCCGGCACCGGCTCGCCAAGCTGGGTGCGCAGCCACGCCATCAACTCGGTCCCGGTCTCGCCATGGTCCAGGTGGTAATCCACCAGCGCCAATTGCGGGCGTACACCGTCCTTCAGCAGCGCTGCGCATTCGTCGCGGTTGCGTGCGGTCCAGACCTGGCAACCCCAGCGTGTCAGCAGGCTGTTCATGCCGATCAGGATGCTGTCTTCGTTATCGATACACAGCACCTGCGCGCCGCTCAACACATGGCCATTGAGCTCGCTGACTTGGGTCGGCGCGACGGTTTGTGCCCGCGCCAGCGGCACGCTGACGCTGAACACGCTACCGCGCCCCGGCCAGGACCTTACGCGCAAGGTGTGACCCAGCACGCGACACAGCCCATCGGCAATCGCCAGCCCCAGCCCCAGGCCTTTCTCGGCGCGCGTCTGGTGGCTGTCGAGGCGTTTGAATTCTTCGAAAATCACCTGCTGTTTGTCTTCAGGGATTCCCGGTCCACGGTCCCACACCTCCAGGCACAACTCGCCCTTGCGCCGCCGGACGCCGAGCAGCACGGGTCCCTTGGCGTAGCGGAACGCGTTGGTCAGGAAGTTCTGCAGGATCCGCCGCAGCAGTTTGATGTCGCTGTCGATTCGTAATGCGCTGCCTCGAACACGGAATTTCAGCCCTTGTTCCTGGGCCAGTGCCTTGAACTCGGCACCGAGTGCATCGAACAACTCGTTGAGCACGAAGGGTTTGAGGTCCGGGTTGATCTTGCCGTTCTCCAGGCGGGAAATGTCCAGCAGATCGCTGATCAGGTCCTCGGCCGAGCGCAACGAACTGTCGAGGTGATGCACCAGTTTCTGCGCCTCGCTGGACAGGCTATCGTCTTGATGGGAGAGGGCGGCGGAGAACAGGCGTGCGGCATTCAGCGGTTGCATCAAGTCATGGCTGACCGCCGCCAGAAAGCGGGTTTTCGACTGGTTGGCCGATTCGGCGGTGCCCTTGGCTTCGGTCAAGGCCACGTTGAGTTGGGACAGTTCATGGGTCCGCGCGGTGACCCGCTGCTCCAGGCCTTCGTTGGCTTCGGTCAGCGCCTGCTCGGCCTCGCGGAACGCGGTGATGTCCGTGAAACTCATGACGAAACCGCCGCCGGGCATCGGGTTGCCGATCAGTTCGATCACACGCCCGTTGGGGAACAGTCTTTCAGAGGTGTGGGCGCGGCCCTGACGCATCCAGTGCAGGCGGCGGGCGACGTGCACCTCGGCTTCACCGGGGCCGCACAATCCGCGCTCGGCGTTGTAGCGAATGATGTCGGCAATCGGGCGGCCAAGCCTGATCAGCCCGTCCGGGTAATTGAACAGCTCCAGATAGCGTCGATTCCAGGCCACCAGTTTCAGCGACTGGTCGACCACGCTGATGCCCTGGGTGATGTTTTCGATAGCGCCTTGCAACAGGGCGCGGTTGAACTGCAGCACTTCCGAGGCTTCGTCGGCGATGCGGACTACATCCTCCAGTTGCATTTCCCGACCTTCGATGGCGGCTTTTACCACCGCACGCGTCGAAGAAGCGCCGAGTACACCGGCCAGCAAGCGTTCGGTGTGGGCGATCCATTCACTGTCGGCGTTCTGGTTCGGGTTGAAGCCTTTGCCTTGGCGGTAGGCAAAACGGATGAAGCTCTGTCGCGCCCGTTCTTCACCGACGAAGCGTGCGGCCAGTTGCAGCAAGTCGCCGATCTGCACCGCGAGCATCGAGCGGGCGCTGGGGCGCGCGCTGATTTCCTGACCGATGAAACGACCCGCCTGCCAGTGCTCCGACACCCTTGTGCGTGACAGCACCGACACCCAGGCGAACAGCGTGAAGTTGGCCGCCAGCGACAGCACCACGCCTTGGGTCAGCGGGGTGAGCGGCAGGTTCAGCGGATTGCTGTGCAACCAGGCCAGCCCCGGGAAACTGTTCAAGGACACCCCGAGGCTGTGGGCGGCGATTGGCAGAATCAGGGTGTAGAACCAGAGGAATGTGCCGGCGGCGAGACCGGCGAACACGCCCCGGCGATTGGCCTGTTTCCAGTACAACGCGCCCAGCATGGCCGGGGCCAGTTGGGTCACGGCGGCGAAGGCGATCTGGCCGATGGTCGCCAGGCTCGCCGTGGAGCCAAGCAGGCGATAACTGACGTAAGCCAGCAACAGGATCACCACGATGCTGACCCGGCGCACGGACAGCATCCACTGGCGGAACACTTCGAACGGTCGCTCAGCGTTGTTTCGCCGCAGCAGCCACGGCAGCAACATGTCGTTGGACACCATGGTCGACAGCGCCACGCTGGCGACGATCACCATGCCGGTCGCCGCCGAGGCGCCACCGATAAAGGCCAGCATCGCCAGGGCCGGGTGGGCTTGGGCCAACGGCAGGCTGATGACGAAAGAGTCCGGCAGTACCGAGCTGGGCAGCAGCATCTGACCGGCGAGGGCGATGGGTACGACAAACAGCGCTGCCAGCGCCAGGTAGGCAGGGAATACCCATTTCGCCAGGCGCAAATCCTGAGGGTCGATATTTTCCACCACCGTCACGTGGAACTGCCGTGGCAGGCAGATGATCGCCATCATCGCCACGCCGGTCTGCACCACCATCGACGGCCAGTTGATGGTTTCCTTCCAGTATTCCTCCAGGCGCGGGGCGAGCATGGCCTGGTTGAACAGGTCGTCGAATCCGTCGTAAAGGCCGTAGGTCACGAACGCACCGACCGCGAGAAACGCGAACAACTTGACCAGCGATTCGAAGGCAATCGCCAGCACCATGCCACGGTGGTGTTCCGTGGCGTCGAGGTTGCGGGTACCGAAGACAATGGTGAACAGCGCCAACACCAGCGACACGATCAGCGCCGTGTCCTGGGCGCGGGTGCCCATGGCGTCGGCACCGGCGCCGATCAGCAGGTTCACCCCGAGGACGATGCCCTTGAGTTGCAGCGCGATGTAGGGCAACACGCCCACCAGGCAGATCAACGCCACTACCACCGCCAGCGATTGGGATTTGCCATAGCGGGCGGCAATGAAGTCGGCGATGGAGGTGATGTTCTCCTGTTTGCTGATCATCACCATTTTTTGCAGGACCCACGGCGCGCACACCAGCAGCAGGATCGGCCCGAGGTAGATCGGCAGGAAAGACCAGAGCTGTTCGGCGGCCTGGCCCACGGCGCCAAAAAAGGTCCAACTGGTGCAATAGACCGCCAGCGACAGGCTGTACACCCACGCGCGCACTCGCGGCGGCAACGGTGTGCTGCGACGGTCGCCGTAAAAGGCGATGGCGAACATGATGGCCATGTAGGCCAAGGCGACGGCGGCGATCAGCCCGCTGGACAGCGACATGGGAACTCCCGACAAAAGACACCCGGGACTCCCGCCCGGTCAGACAGTCTCGCACGATGGCCGGGGTTAGTCAGTGTCGACCAAGGTCGTGGCGTGGCGGGGTGTCGCAGGGTGTTCGCCAGTTGGATTTTTAGTGTTTTTGCTGGCCTCTTCGCGGGCAAGCCTCGCTCCTACAGGATGTGAACGACGCAGAACCTGTGGGAGCGAGGCTTGCCCGCGAAGACGGCCTCACTGACTCAACGCAATCTCAATCAACCGATGCAATTCCCCAACTTCCAACGGCGCCGCCGAAAACAGGATGCGAAACACCGTCGGCGCCGCCACTAGATTGATCAGCCGATCAACACTCGGCTTCGGCTGATCCGGGTAACGATCCAGAATCGTCTGCAACTGCCCGCCAATGATCGTCGTGCAGTAGACCGGTGTGGTGCTGCATTGCACGTCGCGAAGCATGTTGCGGCCAGGCTCGGAACTCATCTCGTCCAGGTATTGCTCGGCCCAGGCTCGCACGTCACCGCGCAGGCTGCCCGTATTGGCCGGCTCGCTGTCGGGTTGCATGCGCGCCAGCGCGACGTCTGCCAGCAACACCGACAAATCGCCCCAGCGTCGATAAATGGTCGACGGCGTCACCCCCGCGCGCGCAGCGATTTGCGGCACGGTCACGGTCGAGCGTTCCTGCTCTTCGAGCAGATCGCGAACAGCCGAATGAATCGACTCTTGCACCCGGGCGCTTCGACCGCCGGGGCGTAAACCTTCTTTAATAGCCATACGGCGGACCTTAACACAAAGAATTTGCTTTAAGCGCAGGCCAGTAGCACACTCCGCAAAAGCAACAAATTAGCTTTTGCGGAGTGTGCGCATGTCCAGCTCGATATCAAACCGTTCCAGTCTGTGGTTCCTGGCGATTACTTTACTGAGTTTTCTCGCCGCTTCCACTGCACCAACGCCGCTGTACCACTTGTATCAGGAACACCTGCAATTCTCGGCAGCGACCCTGACCCTGATCTTCGGCGTGTACGCCATCAGCTTGCTCGCCGCGCTGCTCACCGTCGGTTCGCTTTCGGATTACCTGGGACGCAAACCGGTGATTTTCACCGCTGTGGCACTGAACATGCTGGCCATGCTGCTGTTTATCAATGCCGACAGCGTCGCCTGGTTGATCAGCGCCCGAGTGCTTCAAGGCTTTGCTACTGGAATGGCCACGGCGGTATTAGGTGCCGCGCTGCTCGACACTGATCGCCAGCAAGGTCCGCTGGTCAATAGCGTCGCGCCGCTGCTCGGCATGGCGGCGGGTGCCATGGGGTGTGGTTTGTTGGCCGAGTTCGCGCCGCTGCCGCTGCAATTGACCTTTTGGGTGCTGCTCGCGATGTTCGGGTTGCAGGCGTTGTACGTTTGGCGTCTTCCGGAAAGCGTCAGTCCGCAAAGGGGGGCGCTGGCTTCGTTGCTTCCTACCCTGCATGTGCCGGTCCAGGCTCGGCGCGTGTTGTGGCTGGTGATGCCGCTTAACACCGCGGCGTGGGCGCTCGGCGGTTTTTACGCCTCCCTCGCGCCGTCCCTTGTGCGGACGGCCACCGGATCGACTTCGAATCTGATTGGCGGCGCGACAGTGGCCGCGCTGACTGTCACCGGCGCATTGATGATCTACACGTTGCGCAGTCGCCCGGCCGACAAAGTCCTGCGGGTCGGCGCAAGCATTCTGCCGGTGGGCGTGGTGCTGATTTTACTGGCGGTCCACAGCGCCAGCCTGCCGCTGTTCTTCATCGGGACGCTGGTGGCTGGATGCGGTTTCGGCGCCAGTTTCCTCGGCGCGTTGCGCAGTGTCGTGCCGTTGGCCTTGCCTCACGAGCGGGCCGGGTTGATGTCGGCGTTTTATGTGCTCAGCTATCTGGCGTTCTGCCTGCCGTCGTTGCTGGCGGGGAACCTGACGCGAGCCTTTGGTCTGGTGGCGACGACCGATGGCTATGGCGCGGTGCTGATTGTCCTGGCCGTCGTTGCGTTGTTGGCATTGATGCGCCAGCGAACCGCCCAGGCCTGCAGCGTTAACGGTCAGCCATAAAAAGCGCGGCGCCCGTCAAGGCGCCGCGTTTTTGTTGGACGCGATCAGATCTGCGCGAACCCGCCATCCACAAACAGCTCGATCCCGTTGATAAAGCTGCTGTCATCCGAGGCCAGGAACACCGCCGCTTTCCCCACTTCAGATGGCGTTCCGAGACGGCCGATCGGCACTTGGCTGGTCAGCAAATCCAGCAAGCCCTGCTGCTGATCCGGCGGCGCGAGTTCAGTCAGGCCTGGGGTGTGAATCGGGCCGGGGCTGATGACATTCACGCGAATCCTGCGGGCTTTCAAATCCAGCAGCCATGAGCGGGCGAAGTTGCGCACCGCGGCTTTGCTGGCGCTGTAGACGCTGAAATTCTCGGTGCCTTTGGTGGCGGTGGTGGATGCGGTGAGGATCACCGAGCCGCCATCCTTGAGCAGGGGTAGGGATTTCTGCACGGTGAACAGCAGGCCTTTGACGTTGATGCTGAAAATCCGGTCGAAGTGCTCTTCGGTAATCTCTCCAAGTGCCAGCATGTCACCGCCGCCGGCGTTGGCAAACACGATGTCCAGGTGTCCGGCTGATGCCTTGATGATTTCAAAAATCCGGTCCAGATCGGCAAGGTTCGACACGTCGCCCTGGATCCCGGTGATGTGATGGCCGATGGCGTTGACCGCTGCATCCAGTTCCGCCTGGCGCCGACCTGTGATGAACACGGTGGCGCCCTGATCGACGAATGCTTGGGCCGACGCCAGGCCGATGCCGGTGGTGCCGCCCGTGATCAGTGCAACTTTGCCTTTTAGAGTGCTGCTCATGGTGTGAATCTCCGGAGAGTCATGTAGGAAGTTGTCGGCAAGGTTGTGCGCCGTTGAACGAACTCTATGCCGGAAAATTGGGCAGAAAAATCACCTGAATCGGGTTTGTTTGTGCAAGGTTGTGGACAATACTCAGGGCACGTCACCTGAGGTTTTTCTCATGAATCAGCTATTGGCCATGCGCGTCTTTGCCCGGGTCGTGCAGGCCGGGTCGTTTACCAAAGCCGCCGACTCGCTGGATATGCCGAAAACCTCGGTCAGCAAACTGGTGGCGGAACTGGAGGAACATCTCGGTGCGCGACTGCTGCAGCGCACCACTCGGCGGCTTACCGTGACGGCGGATGGCATGAGTTATTACGAGCGCGCCCTGCAACTGATAGGGGAACTGGATGACCTGGACAACAGTTTCGCCAGCGCCCAGGGCCATCCTCGCGGCAAGATCCGTGTCGATGTCGGCGGCTCGGTCGCAACGATCCTGATCATCCCGGCGCTGCCGGATTTCTACGCGCGCTACCCGGACATTCAGATCGACATGGGCGTCAGCGACCGGCCGGTCGACCTGGTCAGCGAAAACGTCGACTGCGTGATTCGCGGTGGGCCGTTGATCGAACTGTCCATGGCAGCGCGACCCTTAGGTTTGTCGTCATGGACAACGTGCGCGGCGCCGCGGTATCTCGAGCGCTTTGGTGTCCCGACCGATCCGCGCGAACTGGAGAAAAAACATCGCATAGTCAACTATCACTCGGCCCGCACGGGGCGGGTGATGCCAGCTCGGTTCGAGCGCAACGGCGAGAAGCTGGAGATCCGCGGGCAAGGACACTTCTCGGTCAACGAGAGCAACGCCCAACTGGCTTCGGGGCTGGCCGGACTGGGCGTCATTCACACCTTTACCTACACCGTGCAGTCGCACATCGAGCGTGGCGAACTGGTGCCGATTCTCGAAGACTGGCGGCCACCGCGTTACCCGTTTCATGTGCTGTACCCGCCGAACCGGCACCTGAGCAATCGGGTAAGGGTATTTATCGATTGGCTGGCGCAACTGTTCGCCGGTTTGGCGTAGCCTTGGCACCGCCACTTCTTTGAACGGAACGCCCCATGAAGATCATCCGCAGCAAATCCTTCACCGCTGACCGTGCCTGGGGCGCGTTGGATATCGCCAACATGAACGGCATCACCACCCGTTTGCACTGGACCGATCAGCCGTACAAATGGCACGTCAACGATGGGCAGGAAGTATTCGTGGTGCTCGATGGCCAGGTTCAAATGCGCTACCGCGAGGAGGGCGTCGAAAAGGAAACGCTGCTGGACGTGGGCGATATTTTCTATGCGTCGGTCGGCACCGAGCACGTCGCCCATCCGCTAGGTGCGGCGAGGATCCTGGTAATCGAAACTGAAGGCAGCGTTTGATTCTATATCTGCAAAACAGATAACAGTTAGAGATATTACCCGTTATATAGATATTCGATTCGGATCTACCATGAATTCCACCTCACAAGAGGAGAGGAATTCGCCATGACATGCCCCAACACCACCACCCCCGGTTTCAAACCGTTCAGCCATTTGCAGCACCCGCTAGAGGCCATTCGCCAATTCACGCCCAACTGGTTCGCCGCGACCATGGGCACAGGTGTGCTGGCATTGGCCCTGGCGCAATTGCCCGTCGCCATACCCGGCCTGCACGCAGTGGCCGAAGGTCTCTGGCTGCTCAATATCTGCCTGTTTGTTTTATTCACCGTCGCCTACACGGCACGTTGGGTGTTGTTCTTTGATGAAGCGCGAAGGATTTTTGGCCATTCCACGGTCTCGATGTTCTTCGGCACCATCCCGATGGGGTTGGCGACCATCATCAACGGCTTCCTGGTGTTCGGCCTGCCGCGCTGGGGCGATGGAGTGATTCATGTCGCCGAAGTGCTGTGGTGGCTCGATGTGGCCATGTCCCTGGCCTGCGGCGTGCTGATTCCCTACATGATGTTCACCCGTCAGGAGCACAGCATCGACCAGATGACAGCGGTCTGGCTGTTGCCCGTGGTTGCGGCGGAAGTAGCGGCCGCCAGCGGGGGCCTGCTGGCACCGCACCTGGCCGATGCCCATTCGCAACTGGTGGTGCTGACGACCAGCTACGTGCTTTGGGCCTTTTCCCTACCGGTGGCGTTCAGCATTCTGACGATTCTGTTGCTGCGTATGGCGCTGCATAAACTGCCTCACGAAAACATGGCCGCCTCCAGCTGGCTGGCGCTGGGGCCGATCGGCACCGGGGCATTAGGCATGTTGCTGCTGGGCTCCGACGCGCCGGCGATCTTCGCGGCCAACGGTCTGCCGGGCATCGGTGAAATTGCTGCCGGGTTGGGCCTGGTGGCCGGGATCACGCTGTGGGGCTTCGGCTTCTGGTGGATGCTGATGGCGGTGCTGATCACCGTGCGTTACTTGCGCGACGGTATCCCGTTCAACCTTGGCTGGTGGGGCTTCACCTTCCCGCTGGGCGTCTATTCTCTGACGACGTTGAAACTGGGCAGCACCCTGAACCTGGCGTTTTTCAGTGTCTTTGGCTGCGTGCTGGTGGCGATGCTGGCGGTGATGTGGCTGATCGTCTCCAAACGCACCGTGCAGGGCGCGTGGCGGGGCGAGTTGTTTGTCTCGCCGTGCATTGCAGGATTAAAGAAATAACCGGCAAAGTTTAGGTAATGTGTGGCCTGGGTCGACGTTCGACATTCCAATAACCGTTGCCAAGCCACTCTTTACCCAACATCAGGGACACATGGAAGATGAGCCACCCCTCACAGTTCACCTTGCTTCGCACCCGGCGCTTCCTGCCATTCTTTATTACGCAGTCCCTCGGGGCGTTCAACGACAACATTTTCAAGCAGTCGTTGATCCTCGCCATTCTGTACAAGCTGACTATCGAAGGTGACCGTTCGATCTGGGTCAACTTGTGTGCGTTGCTGTTCATCCTGCCGTTCTTCCTGTTCTCGGCGCTGGCCGGCCAGTTCGGGGAAAAGTTCGCCAAGGACGCGCTGATTCGGCTGATCAAGCTCGGGGAAATCGCCATCATGGCGGTCGGCGCGGTCGGATTCCTGTTCGATCACCTGTCGCTGATGCTGGTGGCGCTGTTCGCCATGGGCACGCACTCGGCGCTGTTCGGGCCGGTCAAATACTCGATCCTGCCCCAGGCCCTGCGTGAAGAAGAGTTGGTGGGCGGCAACGGGCTGGTCGAAATGGGCACGTTTCTGGCGATCCTCGCCGGCACCATCGGCGCCGGGATCATGATGTCCTCCAGTCATTACGCGCCCATCGTGTCCACCGCGATCATCGGTGTCGCGGTGCTCGGCTACCTGGCCAGTCGCAGCATTCCCCGGGCGGCGGCCTCATCACCGCAAATGCGCCTCAACTGGAACATTTTCAGTCAGTCCTGGGCCACCTTGAAGCTGGGCCTGGGGCAAACGCCTGCGGTGTCGCGATCTATCGTTGGCAACTCATGGTTCTGGTTTGTCGGGGCGATTTATCTGACGCAGATCCCGGCCTATGCCAAGGAGTGGATGCACGGCGACGAGACCGTGGTGACGCTGATTCTGACGGTGTTCTCGGTGGGCATCGCCCTCGGTTCGATGCTCTGCGAGAAACTCTCCGGGCGCAAAGTCGAGATCGGCCTGGTGCCGTTCGGCTCGTTTGGCCTGACGGTGTTTGGCTTGCTCCTGTGGTGGCATTCCGGCGGTATTCCAGACAGCGTTAACGGCCATGGCTGGATCGAAATCCTTGGTTTTGGCCACACCTGGCTGGTGCTGATCGACATTCTGGGCCTTGGGATTTTCGGTGGTTTCTACATCGTGCCGCTGTATGCGCTGATTCAGTCGCGCACCCCCGAGAACGAGCGGGCCCGGGTGATTGCCGCCAACAACATTCTCAACGCACTGTTCATGGTGGTGTCGGCGATTGTCTCAATCATCCTGCTGAGCATGGTCGAGCTGTCGATCCCGCAGCTGTTTCTGGTGGTGTCGCTACTGAACATCGGCGTCAACGCCTACATCTTCAGCATTGTTCCCGAGTTCACCATGCGTTTCATGATCTGGCTGCTCAGCCATTCCATGTACCGCGTGGAGCATCGCAATCTGGACCTGATTCCGGATGAAGGCGCGGCATTGCTGGTCTGCAATCACGTGTCGTTTGTCGACGCATTGCTGATTGGCGGCGCAGTGCGTCGGCCGATTCGCTTTGTCATGTACTACAAGATCTACAACCTGCCGGTGCTGAACTTCATCTTCCGCACGGCGGGGACGATTCCGATTGCGGGGCGCCAGGAAGACATTCAAATCTACGAAAAAGCCTTCACGCGTATCGCCCAATATCTGAAGGACGGAGAACTGGTGTGCATCTTCCCGGAAGGCAAGTTAACCGGTGACGGGGAGATGAGTGAGTTCAAGGGCGGCCTTGTGCGCATTCTCGAAGAGACGCCGGTGCCGGTGATTCCGCTGGCGTTGCAAGGGTTGTGGGGGAGTTTCTTCAGTCGCGATCCGGGCAAGGGGCTGTTTCGTCGGTTGTGGTCGCGGGTGACGTTGGTGGCAGGGCCGGCGGTGGCGGTTGAGGCGGCGGAGCCTGCGAAGTTGCAGGCAATGGTCGGGGATTTGCGCGGCACAGTTAGATAGGCGGTGACTGTGAGGGCCTCTTCGCGGGCAAGCCTCGCTCCTACGGGGTTTGTGGCACATCCATTATTGGGGATGCGCCGCAAACCCTGTAGGAGCGAGGCTTGCCCGCGAAGGCGATCTAAAGGTCAGGCGCTGACTTTGAGCCCAATCAACCCGGCAATAATCAACGCCACACTGGCCAGCCTGAACAGCGCCATGGACTCGCCAAACAGAATGATCCCGGCGATCACCGTGCCCACCGCACCCACACCGGTCCAGATCGCATAGGCCGTGCCCAGCGGCAATTCCTTCATGGCAAGGCCCAGCAAGCCAAGGCTGATCGCCATGGCGGCAACGGTCAATGCGGTAGGGAGAGGGCGGCTGAAACCGTCGGTGTATTTCAGGCCGACGGCCCAGCCGACTTCGAACAGGCCAGCGAAAAACAGAATGATCCAGGACATGAGAGACCTCCATCGATTGACGGGGTCGTCCCCAGATTAATGACTCGATCGAGCCGCGAGGTCGTCCTCGCGTTGCGCCATAGAGTGCCCATCATTAATCCTGGGATCAAGTTTGCGGATTACTCGGCTGCTTGCTGAGCCGCGGTTTCCCGGTCTTGTTTCTGTTATGTAAGTGGGGTTCCTGAGTTGGAAACCCAATCAATGTGGGAGCTGGCTTGCCTGCGAAAGCGGTGTGTCAGCCAGCATCTTAGTTGCCTGACACACCGCTATCGCAGGCAAGCCAGCTCCCACATTTGATCCGGTTCCTCCAGGGGAACCGGTTATTTTCAGATCCCTTGCGGAAGCTCTTCGCCACCCAACGCTTCAACCAGCGCCGGCAGGAAGTCGCCGAAGGTCAGCATCATCAAAGTGAAGCTGGCGTCCAGCTGGCCGAGGGCTTCTTCGCCGCCGTCCTGTTCCGCCTGGTCTTGCAGCAGGTCTTCGAACTTCAGGCGCTTGACCACCATCTTGTCGTCGAGGACAAAAGACAGCTTGTCTTGCCAGGCCAGCGACAATTGAGTGACCACTTTGCCGGTGCTCAAGTGCAGCTGGATTTCTTCGCTGGTCAGGTCCTGACGCTTGCAACGCACGATGCCACCGTCTTCGTGGGTGTCGCGCAGTTCGCACTCGTCCAGCACAAAGAAGTCGTCCGCGGCTTTCTGGGTGGTGACCCATTCCGTCATGGTCGCGGTCGGCGACATTTTAACGGTCAGTGGACGTACCGGCAGTGTGCCGACTACTTCACGCAAGGTGGACAGCAGGTCTTCGGCACGTTTCGGGCTGGCCGAGTTGACCAGGATCAGGCCCTGTTTCGGCGCAATGGCAGCGAAGGTCGACGAACGACGGATAAAGGCACGCGGCAGGAACGCCTGGATGATTTCATCCTTGATCTGGTCGCGTTCCTTTTTGTAGACCTTGCGCATTTGTTCGGCTTCGATCTCTTCGACCTTTTCCTTCACGGCATCACGCACGACGCTGCCCGGCAAGATACGTTCTTCCTTACGGGCGGAAATCAGCAGGAAGTCGCCGCTGACGTGCACCAGGGGGGCATCTTCGCCTTTGCCGAAGGGCGCGACGAAACCGTAAGTGGTCAACTCCTGGCTTGCACATGAACGCGCCAGTTTGGTGGCCAGTGCAGTTTCCAACGCCTCGGCATCAAAAGGCAGATCTTGGGTCAGGCGATAGATAAGCAGGTTTTTGAACCACATGGGGCGAGTCTCTCCTTTATACAAAGGGGGGCATTATTCTCTTAGCGAAGCCGTAGGCCAACCCTTCTCTAAGCCTTTGGAAGGCCTGAAAAAATTATTTAAAAAAGTGCTTGCCAGAGGTGGGGTCGCTCCGTAGAATGCGCGCCACACCGAAAGTGAAGGGTGATTAGCTCAGCTGGGAGAGCGTCTGCCTTACAAGCAGAATGTCGGCGGTTCGATCCCGTCATCACCCACCATTCGCTTTAGTGTTACGCGCAGCGGTAGTTCAGTCGGTTAGAATACCGGCCTGTCACGCCGGGGGTCGCGGGTTCGAGTCCCGTCCGCTGCGCCATATTCGGTCACCTGGAACGCTGAACGCCAGGTCACCACGGAAAAGCCCGCTAACGCGGGTTTTTTTCTGCCCACAGTTTGTACGTTGTTCCTGCAGGTCGTGTCGTTTTACCGGTTTTCAGATTTTTTTGAAAAATTATTCAATTAAATCAACACTTTATGAAAATCTGTGGCACAATGCGCCCCGCAACGAAGGTAAAGGGTGATTAGCTCAGCTGGGAGAGCGTCTGCCTTACAAGCAGAATGTCGGCGGTTCGATCCCGTCATCACCCACCACTTACTTTCAACGCTACGCGCAGCGGTAGTTCAGTCGGTTAGAATACCGGCCTGTCACGCCGGGGGTCGCGGGTTCGAGTCCCGTCCGCTGCGCCATATTCGGTAACCTGGAACGCTGAACGCCAGGTCACCACACAGAAAGCCCGCTTGATGCGGGCTTTTTGCTGTCCGGGATTTGGCTTTATTGCTCGGCGTTGCGGCTGTGGCGGTAATCGCTGACCGCTTCATACACTGCTTTGCGCAGGCGGTTGATACCGCCAATCGGTCGATGAGCCTCAAGGCCGAACCACGGATTGAATGACTGGTTGTCGCATTGCAGGTTCAGCGCCGGCGTGTCGAAGTCCTGAGCGGGCAGTCTGATCCGCGCCACGGTTTCGAACGGCGCCTCCTTTTCCTTCCACTCGATACTCGTGTCCTCGATCGGCATGTATTTACCGGCATCCTGCCGCTGGATCTGCAAGACAAAGCACGCGGGCACCCGATCCGTCGACAATTGCTGATTCAGCGCATTGCGCAAAAAATTCGGCAGCTTCTGGTTCTGCGCCGGCAACGTGTAGGCCGGGCAGCTGTCAGGATCCGGCGTCACCCGAAACTTCGCGTTGGCATCGCCAAACTTGTAGGGCGAAACCGAAAAGTACGTCGTCTGCGTCGGACTTTCCGGGGCAGGGGAGAGCGTCGCCAAGGCAATAAACAGATGACGAACCTGCCACGTGCGCGGATCCCAGCCGGGGAAAAAAGCCATCAGCTTCTTGCCATCCGCCTGCGCGCCCACGTTCTGACGGTATTCGGCGACATCGCTGACGAAGAAGTTAGGGTGGCTGAACATCACAAAGTCCTGTTCACCACGGCTTGGTTGATCGGCGAGCAGTTGTCTGCCAGGCACATCGAGCAGCTTGATCGCCATGCCTCGGGCATCGCGGATACTGTCGAACTGCGGATAGGCATTGCCGTTGGACAGCCTCATCGTCGCTTGCCAGGTTTTACCGGATTCGCTGAACACGCCCTGACGCAGCTCATTCGCCAGATCCGGCAGCACCTGAACCTCGGCCTTCACGCAACCGTGCGCTTTGGCATGCGCGTCGCGAAGGTAGCGGGTGCTTTCACGGTGTTGATCGACGATGCGCACGGCCGTCTGAATGATGTCCTGAGTCATCGCCGCTTCGCCGTTCGGGATCAGTTCTTCAGCGGATACCGGTCCACTGTGCTGCCAGGCAAACCACGCCGTGGCCAGCGCCCAGCCGAGCACTCCCAGGCCCAGTAACCACAACAGCGCTTTGCCGAGAAAGGCGCCAAACCACCTCCAGAGTCTGCTCATGGCAATTGTGCCTCCAGCGGGCCGCCCAACACTTTCAGATACTCCAGCAGCGCCCAGCGCTCCTCCGGTTGCAGCAGGCGGCCGATGACGCCGTTGCCACGCTTGCCAGCCCGGAACTCGTGGCCGCTGTTGTGATTGCCGGTGATGCGCGTGTCGAACTTGAAGCCGTTGGTGAAGGCCTGGGTGCGGTAGCCCAGGTGCCTGGGGTCGTACTCGAACGTGCCTTTGTAGAAGGTCGTTGCGCGTTCATCCTGGGGCGAGAGCAGTTGATAGATGCTCGGGACCGAACCGTTGTGCAGAAACGGCGCCGTCGCCCAGACGCCGGCCAATGGGCGGGCTTTGTAGGCGCGCAATTCACGCACGCCAATCGGCAGGCCGAAGCCATCCATGTCCGGGCGCTCGGCCTCGGGAATTTTCGCCTCGCGGTAAGCACGGTTTCCTACGAGCGCGGTGACGTAGGCCAGGCCTTTGGCGGACGAGAGTTTGCTCATGTCCAGCGGTTCGGCGGGCGGCGGCTGCAACTGCACATCCAGTTTCGCCAGCTCCGCCGGATCCCATTGCAGAGCGCTGAGGTCGAAGCGATGGTCGGCGATGTTGTTGGCCGCACCCGGGTCTGTGCCGATGTAGTCCACCGGCAGCATTTTCAGGTGTTGCACCCAGCGTCCGTTGGTCTGGACCGATCGAGGCACGTGGCAACCGGCGCAGTTTTCGCTGAACAATTCGCGACCTCTGGCGGCCAGAGGTTTGTCGACAGCTCCCAGCAGTTCTTCCGGCCAGGCCGGTGGTTTGAGCCGTTGCAGGGTTTGTTCGATCTGGTGCAAGTCGCGCAAGCGGACACTCGACGGATAGCGCTCGTCACCTTTAAACGGCTGGCCATTGGCGTCGAAGAAATTCAGGGTGGCGCCGACCCCAAGCGCTTCGCCGATGTTGCGCGCCATCGGTTGCTGCGCCGAACCGTTCCATTGCACCCAGTCAAAGGTCCACATGTCCCACAGGTGCGGGTAATCCACCGGGGCATCCGCCACGCGGTAGTTATCGGCTGAAATCGCGTCGCCGAAGCTGGCGTTGGCGATGCGCCCGAAGGCGTCGGTGCGGCCGGGGCCTTCCTCGGTCGGATAGAGCCCGCGATGGGTGTCGTTCCAGGCCACTTTCACGAACGTGTTGAGGGAGGCTTTGAAGTCTTGGCGCAACTGTTGGCGCCGGGCGTCGTAGTCCTCGCCGAGCACGTTGCGTGCGAAACGTTCGAATTTCCAGGGGTTGTAGTACGTCGAGGCCAGACTGGCTACCAGAGCTTGTCCGAAACTGCCGCCCCGTAGTGTAGGAACACTGGAAGGCAGGACATGCTGCGCCGAACCGCCGTCGATGCGCACGGCCTGGCCGTTGAAGCGCAATTCGCCGGTGTGGCAGGCGGCGCAGGTGATGTCGAGGAATTCGTCCTGGCTGCCGGGGTTTTGATGGCGGGCAAAACCCACAGGCAAGTTGCCGGGGTTGTTTGGCGTGGCTTTCTGCTCGGGATCGATCAAAAAACCGAAGCGCGCGAGGTACTCGGGGGCGGCGAAGCGTTGTTGCGAGAAGGGCAGTTCGAGGGCCGTGAACCAGTCATAGCGCAAGCCTTTGACCTGAGTGCCTTGTGGGGTGAAGTAGTAAGTCTGGCGGTCGGCGGCGCTCCACTGTTCCAGGTAATGCACCTGTTGCGCGGGCGACCAGGTCGGCAGTTTCGGGTTGGCGACGTAGTACAGCACCACGGCCAGGCCCAGTCCCAACAGCACAGCAAGTAATACCAGCAGGCGGAATAAGATGCGCAAGATAAACATCCTTGTCGATTTGTAACTCTCTTATGCCTCAGCGCCCAAGGTGCGGCAAGTGGCCATTACGCCAGATGCTGTGGGATCCGGCATCGCCCTCTGTGGGCTCAAGATGACAGAAGCTTCATCATTCCAATCCCGAAATGCGTTAAAACACCTGAACTTATCAGAAGTTTCCTGCTCTCATGCCGGTAGCCATTGGTCGTGGCCGCCTGATAAGCTCGCGGCTTTACTCGATTGCCCTTTAGGCGCATGAACAAGGAAATAGCATGAAACAGCATCGGTTGGCGGCGGCGGTGGCCCTGGTTAGCCTGGTACTTGCGGGTTGTGATTCGCAGACCAGCGTAGAGCTGAAAACCCCGGCGCAAAAAGCTTCCTACGGGATTGGCCTGAACATGGGCAAGAGCCTGGCTCAGGAAGGCATGGATGACCTGGACTCCAAAGCCGTAGCGCAAGGCATCGAAGATGCCGTCGGCAAGAAAGAACAGAAGCTGAAGGATGACGAGCTGGTCGAAGCCTTCGCAGCACTGCAGAAGCGTGCTGAAGAGCGTATGGCCAAAATGAGCGAAGAGTCGGCATCCGCCGGCAAGAAATTCCTCGAAGACAACGCCAAGAAAGCCGGTGTCACCACCACTGCTTCGGGCCTGCAATACGAAGTGGTCAAGAAAGCTGATGGCGCACAGCCTAAGCCGACCGACGTAGTGACTGTTCACTACACCGGCAAGCTGACCGACGGCACTACCTTTGACAGCTCCGTCGACCGTGGCAGCCCGATCGATCTGCCGGTCAGCGGCGTGATTCCGGGTTGGGTCGAAGGCCTGCAACTGATGCACGTTGGCGAGAAGTACAAACTGTACATTCCTAGCGAGCTGGCCTACGGCGCCCAAAGCCCAAGCCCAGCGATTCCAGCCAACTCGGTGCTGGTATTCGACCTGGAACTGCTGGCGATCAAGGATCCAGCAAAAGAAGACGCCGCCAAGTAATCAGCGTCTGCTTTAAAAACAACGCCTCGCTTTATGCGGGGCGTTGTTGCATCTGGCGTTCAGCGAGGGTAAACAAAGCGAACGGATGCTGTACCGTGCAGTCATAGCCATTGAGGGCGCCGTGCTAGCCGCGCCGACGCGCCAAGTCAATGAAATCTTGGGTTTTTTTATGTGAGTAAAAAACGCCCGATCTGAGTTGAGCCCTTATGAAACGGGGCTTTCAGCCGTGAAATATAGCTCTGTTCACAAGGTTATCCACAATTTGTGTGGATAACATTTCAGCGGGAGGAATGATGAAAACACCCTGGAATTTCGCTCGCTTCCTGCCACTCGCTGGACGCCTGCTTGCCCGTGGACGTTTGCCAACCCTGCTGTTCGCCGTCGCAAGCAAAGGGGCCAGCCAGGGCAACCGATTGGGCAAACTCAAAGACGATCTGCGCCTGTTGCAGGCGTTGTGCCTGGCCTACTGGCGTGGCGAATACCGCGCCATCAGCCCGAAGGCGCTGCTCTCGGCGGTGGCCGGCCTGATGTACTTCCTCAGCCCGGTGGACGCGATTCCGGACTTCATCCCGGTATTCGGCATGCTCGATGACATTGCCGTGCTGGCCTGGTTGATGAAAGTCCTCGATGACGAACTCAATGCTTTCCGTGCCTGGCGCAATCGCCAGTTGCCGGAGAAGCTTGCGGTGGTCGAGCGGCTCCCCGATACCCCCGAGCAACTTCAGCTTCAGGGCCCGAAAAAAACCTGATTCGATTGAGGATCGTCCTCATATTCATACCCCCCGCGACCGTGGCCGCTGTTAGGATTACACTTCTAGGGAAAAGTGCCGACTCGCTAAGTGTCGTTGTCCTACGGGGAAGTCATGGATATTCAGATAATCACACGCGAAGGCGAGCCCGAATACGCGGTTCTGCCGTGGGCTCAGTACCAGGCTCTACTGAAAGCAGCAGGCATCAACCAACAACCGGCGCCCGATACGCCGGCGCGTCCAGCAACATCACCAGACCAGATTCTTCCGGGTCTGGATCAACTACGCAGTTTGCGCGAAGGGAAGGGCATCGCCATTGAGGCGCTCGCCCGCACGGTAGGCATCAGTCCGTCTTATCTGGCCTTGATCGAAAGTGGCGAGCGTCTACCTGACGCTGCGATTCGCCGCAGCCTGGCCTGGGAATTGACGGTGCCAGGATGGAGGGATGAATCGTGAGCGTACGCATCAGTCGTCAACATTGGGACGGGTTGCTGGGTGAGCTGGACCAGGCCCGCCGCCAACGGCATCTGCTGACTTATCGAGCCTTGCTGGAACGTTTGCAGTTGCCTACGCCGGCCATGCAAACCCTCACCGCTGCGCTGGAGCATCTGGCCGCGCTGGACGCCAGGGCCGAGCAGCCGCTGCGCAGCTCGCTGGTGATCAGCCAGGGCGCCAGCCGCCTGCCACGCACCGGTTTCTTCGAATGCGTCGAGCGTCTGGGGCGTTTCTCCGGGCCGTCCGACGGCGTTGCGGCCGCCTCGTGGCACGCCTCGGAAGTGGTGCGAGTGTTCGAATACGAGTACCCGGAATCGGCGGAGGCCTGAGTGTTCTTGAAGCTCAAGGCACGGGCCGGTTACTGGCTGGCCCGCCGGTTGTTTCATTGGTCGTGGTTCGTGCGACAGCCGCGCGGCTGGAGCTGGCTCGAAGGCCAGTTCGCCCGCATGGCCAACCTGGGTGATGTCGGCGCGCAAAGCTTCTATGGCCACATCTTGACCTTCCGCGGCGTTGGCCTTGGGGCTCGCGAGGAGGGTGTGCGATTGCTGCGCCTGGCGGCATTGGCGGGGGATGGCAAGGCGGCGTATCAGGTGGGGGTGATCAGTTTGGCGGGTTCGCCGAGCAAGGCGCCGGATCCGGATGAAGCGGCGAGATTTTGGGGGATGGCGGCGAAGGCGGGGCATCCGTTGGCTGAGATGAAGCTTAAAGAGCTGGCGTCTCGCGATTCCGCGAAATAGATCCATAGCTGTTCAACAAATAAACGTGGCGTGAGGGAAACCTCCCGCCACGTTTGCGTTTCTGACGTTTCTTTTCCTAGGACGGCGCATTGGAGAATTGCCCTACACCAACATCGTCCGTTGCTGACTTCTTTCCTGATTGATTCCCCGCAAAGTCCTGCGCGTTTAATGCTGTGTAAATTCAAAGGAGATTTCCTTCGAGTTGTGGCGGCTTTCATGAACTGGTGCGAAGGAAGTTCACCCGATAGCCTTTGATGGTCACTGAAAACTCAGTGGTGGGGTGTAGGAACCCTTTCAGCATCGGTATTGCGTTAGCGTCGAAACCTGATTTGCGGCCGTCTATGTGCGTCCGTAAGATTTGTTGCGGCGGCTGTGCGCGGGCACGCTTCGGCGTGGTCGAGTCTCCGATGCTCGGTATTCCTACCCCGCGTATAGCTGCCACCCAAGCCTGTAGGAAGGCTTTTGGCAGCTCCCATTGTCATCGGAAGGTCTCAAATGCCAACACTTCATCCTGATCCACCCTACGAAAAGCCGGTTTCCCATCCCAAAAACCGCTTCATGGCGCTGACCAGCAACTGCAGCGACATGCCCACCTTGTTCGTCGACACCCACGCGCCGCTGGATATTTTGACCGACGCAGCCCGCTATCGAATCCGAGCCGTCACCCAAGTGCTGGAGAACCTGTCCATGCGCGGTTCGATTGAGTGCGACTCCATGATTCTCAGCGATTTCGCGTTGCTCTGCGCCATTCCGTTGCGTGATGGCTGTGATGTGCTGGATGTGGTTGGGCGGCGGTTGGGGGCGCGGTCAGCAGGGGATTGAATCCAGAGATCCTGGTTGTCTGGTCTGGCCTCTTCGCGGGCAAGCCTCGCTCCTACAGGGGTTGTGTTGTTCACAATCATTGCGGATGACACAAACCCCTGTAGGAGCGAGGCTTGCCCGCGAAGGCGTCCGTTCACTCACCGCTGCCCAATGATCAAATCCTCGTTTGGTACCGGCACAACCAAACTATCAATCACATGCACGCTATACCCCGCCACATTCTTCGCGTGATGCTTGGCCTGCGAAGCCATCTCCGCCAACTGGCTCGCATCGAGTTGCCCACAGGCCTGTGGATGTAAATGCACCACGCCAATCGACAATGACAACAGTGGAAACTCCTGGCGCACGCCCTGGCGATTCGGTGCGATAAAGCAGCCGGCTTCCAGGTGTTCGCTGCGGTAGAAACGTCGGCACTGGCTCTGGAAGTCGTCCAGCAGCTGGTTCAAGCGTTTGCGCCAGTCTTCCGGGCCGAGCACCAGCAGGAAGTCATCACCGCCGATATGGCCGACGAAGTCGCGGGACGGGTCGACGCGATCGTTCAGGCATTGCGCCAGGCACAGCAGGACTTCGTCACCGCGACCGTAGCCGTAGATGTCGTTGAAGGGTTTGAAACTGTCGATGTCGACGTAGCAGATCACCGACTCCCGCTCCTGTTGCAGCAGCCGCGTCAGGCATTGCTGGATGGGCACGTTGCCCGGCAGCAGGGTCAGCGGGTTGGCGTAGCGGGCCTGCTGGATTTTCAGTTCGGTAATCAGTTTGAGCACATCGATCACCCGGCCCAGACCCAGATAGCCGCCATTGAGGGTGATGATGAAGTCCTCCTCGATGCGCTGCCGCGCGCGGCTGGTGATCAAACGGCTGACCTGTTGCAGCGACTGGCTCATCTCCACGGCGAGGAAGTCGTCGTTCATCAAGCGGCTGATGGGCTTGCGTGCAAACAGATCGGTAGCAAAGGGCTTGAGCAGCGCGTCCGAGAGCGAATGCCGATGGACGATGCCGCAAGGATGGCCTTGCTCGTCGAGCACCGCCAGTGAGTTCAGGTTGGCCTGGCGGCGGAAGGCTTCCAGCACCGTGGCCGTCGGTGTGTCCCGTGCCACGGCCGGTTGGTCGTTGAGCAAGGCGCTGAGGTCGCTGCCTTCGTCATTCAGCGCCACGGCGGTGCTGTCGTGTTTGGGCATCAAGGATCGCGCTTCGCGAGGGGGATGCTCTTGAGGCCGACACAGCAAATAGCCTTGCACCAGATCGACGCCCATCTCGGTCAACACCGCGAGCTCTTCCGGTAGCTCGATCCCTTCGGCGATCACCTGCGCCCGCGAGGCCTTGGCAATTTGCAGGATCGAGCCGACGAACTCACGCTTGAGCGCGTCCTGATGGATGCCGTCGATGAAATGCCGGTCGATCTTCACGAAGTCCGGACGCAGCTCGGACCACAATCGCAAACTCGAATAACCCGCGCCCAGATCGTCCAACGCAATGGAAAATCCCATCGCCCGATAGTGATGCAGGGCGTTTTGCAATAACTGGAAGTCGTCGGTCGGGGTCTGTTCGGTGAGTTCGATCACCACCTGGCTTGGCGGTATGCCGAAGTCCTGCAGCAATTGCAGGGTCCGTCCCGGTTGATGAGCGGCTTCAAGCAGGGATTCCGGAGAGACGTTGAGAAACAGTTTGCCCGGCAGCTGTTGTTCCTTGAAACGTCGGCACGCACTTTCACGGCAGGCGATTTCCAGCTCGCTCAAGCGACCGGCCTGGCGGGCGACCGCAAATAACGCAATGGGGGAGTGCAGCGGACTGTTCGAGGGGCCGCGGGTCAGGGCTTCGTAGCCGACAATGCGTCGCTCGGAGAGGGAAATGATCGGCTGGAACAGGCTGTGCAAGCCGCTTTGAGTCAGTATTGAACTCAATGCACTCAGCTGTTCGGTCGTGGTCATGGTGATCTCTGGCGATAAAAAAAGGACTGAGCGCCAAAGCGCTAAGTCCTTTATTTCACGACAGAATGATGACTGTATGATGACGCTCCGGAGAGCGTCAGCATTAAATCGCCACCATTTTTAGTGCTTGGCGACCGCAGTGTTGAGTTTCAAGTAATCCAACAGAATCCGCCCTGTCTCGCTCAGGTAGGCATCATCTTCTGGCTTGGTCTTGTCCGGCTCGGCTGCCATCGCGTCTTCGTCTTCTTTCTTCAGCTCTTTGAGCGGTTCTTCGCCCTTGGCCTTGCGACGGATGTTTTCCATGACCAGTTGCTTGGCTTCGATATCGGCGTGCTGCGCGCGACGATCGGCTTCGTTGAGGCTGACGGTTTTTTCCGCCATCAGCTTCTGGGCCAGGGCCAGCTTGTCGCGGATGAACACGAACTCCGCATCCTTCGTCGAACGCAAATCATGCTCGGATTTGAGCTGAGCGATGTACGGTTTGAACGGGTCGACTGCCGGCTTGATGGCCGCGCGGATGGTGTCCCACGGCATGGCTTCCGGCAGGGCACTTTCGCCGATTTCCTTGGTGTCGATGATCGACGGGTAATCGATGTCCGGCAGTACGCCCTGATGCTGGGTGCTCTGGCCGGAAACCCGGTAGAACTTGGCCAGGGTCAGTTTCAGCTCGCCATGGTTCAGCGGCTGAATGGTCTGCACGGTGCCTTTTCCGAAGGTCTGGCCGCCGATGATCAGCGCGCGGTGATAGTCCTGCATGGCGCCGGCAAAAATCTCCGAAGCCGAGGCGGACAAGCGGTTGACCAGCAACGCCATCGGGCCTTTGTAGAACGCGCCCGGGTTTTCATCTTCCAGCACATCGACCCGGCCGTCGGCATTACGCACCAGCACGGTCGGACCTTTGTCGATGAACAGGCTGGTCAGCTCGGTGGCTTCCTGCAGGGAACCGCCGCCGTTGTTGCGCAAGTCGATGACCACGCCGTCGACTTTCTCTTTCTGCAACTCGGTGAGCAGTTTCTTGACGTCGCGAGTGGTGCTCTTGTAGTCCGGATCACCGGCACGGAACGCCTTGAAGTCGAGGTAGAACGCCGGAATCTCGATGACGCCGAGCTTGTAGTCCTTGCCATCCTGTTTGAGGTTGAGCACCGACTTCTTCACGGCCTGGTCTTCAAGCTTCACCGCTTCGCGGGTGATCGGCACGATCTTGGAGGTCTGATCGTTCGGCGCGTTGCTGGCCGGAATCACTTCCAGGCGCACCACGGTGCCTTTCGGACCACGGATCAGCTTGACCACTTCGTCCAGACGCCAGCCGACCACGTCGACCATCTCTTTGCTGCCCTGGGCAACGCCGATGATCTTGTCGGCCGGTGCAACCTGCTTGGTCTTGTCGGCCGGGCCGGCAGGCACCAGACGCACGACTTTTACCTGATCGTTGTCGCTCTGCAACACGGCACCGATGCCCTCGAGGGACAGGCTCATGTTGATGTCGAAGTTTTCCGCGTTATCCGGCGACAGATAGTTGGTGTGCGGGTCGTAGGACATGGCGAAGGTGTTGATGTACGCCTGGAAGATGTCTTCCGCACGGGTCTGGTCCAGGCGCGCCAACTGGTTCTTGTAGCGCTTGGTCAAGGTTTCCTGAATCTGCTTGGAGTCCTTGCCCGCGATCTTCTGCCGCAAGACTTCGTCCTTGACGCGTTTGCGCCACAGGTCGTCGAGTTCAGCGGTGGACTTGAGCCAAGGGGCGTCCTTGCGATCGATCAGCAAGGTTTCCTTGGTGGTGAAGTCGATTTTGTCGACGCCCTTGTTCAACTCGGCAAGGGCAAAGTCCAGACGCGCTTTGACGCGGTCCAGGTAGCGCTTGTAGATGGTGAACCCGGCGTTGAGGTCGCCGCTTTTGAGGAAGTCGTCGAACTGGGTCTTCCACTTGTCGAATTCGGCAATGTCGCTGGCCATGAAGTAGCTGCGCGACGGATCCAGCAGCTTGAGGTAGCTGTCATAGATGATCACGGAGCGCGCGTCATCGAGCGGCGGCTTGCTGTAGTGATGGCGCTTGAGCAGTTCGACGACGTTCAGGCTGGCGATCACTTCGTCACGATCAGGCTGAAGCTTGTCCCAGCTATTGGCTGCGAATGCATTGCTCGACATCGGCATCAGGCCGATACCAATGAATAGGGCTAGGGCGGTGCTGGGGAAAAAATGCTTCATGCTGATTCGACGCGGGGACAATTGATCACGCATATTAGGCCGTCTTTGAAGTCGCCGGTTCCACAAAGGGCCGGTCACATAATGCAAGAAAGCCCGGCGCTACAGCTACGGGCTCAGTCCAGACTCACTATGGAGGCACTGTGAAAGCATTGCAAGGCGTGGAAGGTCAAGTGGAGTGGGTTGAAGAGCCCAGTCCTACATGCGATGTAGGACAAGTTCGGATTCGAGTGGCGGCAGCGGGCCTCAATCGCGCCGATTTGTTACAGAAAGCAGGACTTTATCCGCCACCGCCGGGAGCCAGTCAGGTACTGGGTCTTGAGTGTTCGGGGGTGATCAGCGAGGTCGGCCCGGGTTCGTCCTGGCAGGTCGGCGATCGGGTCTGCGCCTTGCTGGCCGGGGGCGGGATGGCCGAGGAGGTAGTTGTCGACGGACGGCATGTGCTCCCGGTCCCCGAAGGTTTGTCCCTGGCCGAGGCGGCAGCGTTGCCGGAAGTGTACGCGACCGTCTGGCTGAATTTGTTTCAACTGGCTGCGCTCAAACCGGGTGAGAAAGTTCTTCTGCACGCTGGAGCAAGTGGAATCGGTTCAGCCGCCATTCAGCTGTGCAAGGCCTTTGGCAACCCGTGCTGGGTCAGCGTCGGTTCTGCCGAGCGTCTGGCTTATTGCGAAACGCTGGGTGCGCAGGGTGGTGTGGTGCGCACGGGCGACCTGGACAGTTTGCGGGATCTGGGGCCGTTCGACGTGATTCTCGATCCGGTCGGTGGCAACTACGCTGCGCTGAACCTGAAAATGCTGGCTCTGGATGGCCGTTGGGTGTTGATCGGTTTGATGGGCGGTCGTGAGGCGAAGCTGGATCTGGCGCAGGTTCTGGCCAAGCGCGTGCAACTGCTGGGTTCGACTTTGCGCAGTCGCGATGAGCAGTTCAAGGCGGATTTGTTCAGTGATTTGAGCCAGCATGTATGGCCGTTGTTTGCCGAAGGGCGGTTGAGTCCGCAGCTGGCGATGACATTTCCGATCAAGGACGCCGAAGCGGCGTTTGCGGAGTTGGCGAGTAATAAGGTGGCGGGGAAGTTGGTGCTGATAATCGACGAAAGCCTGACCTGAAGGACACACTGACCCTGTAGGAGCGAGGCTTGCCCGCGAATGAGGCGTCGCGGTTTACCAGTGAGACCGCGTCATCGTTCTTCGCGGGCAAGCCTCGCTCCTACAGGGGTATCGGTTATTTCCAGATATGGATCGGCCAGCCGGCTTTTTCGGCATGCTCAAGCAGCACCGGATCCGGATTCACCACGTGTGGGAAATCCACCTTTAATAGCAGCGGTAAATCGTTGCGTGAGTCGGAATAGAAACTCGCACCTTCCAGGTTTTCCTCTTCCGCATCCAGCCACTCCAGCAACCGAACGATCTTGCCTTCGCGGTACGTCAGCGTTCCAACGGTGTGGCCGCTATACACCCCGTGCGCCACTTCCAGTTCGATGCCAAGAATCTCGTCGATGCCCAAACGGTCGGCAATCGGCCTGACCAAATGCGTGCCCGACGCCGAGATCACCAGAATCCGGTCGCCGGCCTTGCGGTGGGCCGCGATGGCTTTGGTGGCGTCACTAAAGATGATCGGCTCGATGAAGTCTTCCACCCAGGGCCCGACCAGATGGTCGACCTCTTCCGGTGTGCGCCCGATCATCGGCTCCAGGCTGAAGGTCATGTAGTCCTCCATCCGCAGCTTGCCGTGGCTGTAGGCGTCCATCAGTTCGTTGTTCTGACGCATGAACGACTGGGGATCGACCCAGCCCAGGCGGCCCATTTGCTCGCTCCAGAGGGTGGCGCAGTCGCCGTGGATCAGGGTTTCGTCCAGATCAAAAATTGCCAGGGCCATCAGTGCAGTTCTCTCTTCGACATCAACAAAGGCATCAGGCTACCTCACACAGGGCAGTCGGATCGATGGAAAGTGCCAGGCGCTGACCATCGGGGTGCAAATCGGCCGCCGAGCGATTCAGCACATCCACCACCAATTCCACGCCCCGGGCTTCGACCCGATAACGAATCACGTTGCCCAGCAAGCTGTGGCTGCGCACTTGCGCATCAAGCTCGCCATTGAGGCTCAGCTCGATGGCTTCCGGGCGAATTGCAATGCGGTGGCTGATCGGCCGTTGCAGCAGTTTCGAGGCGCTGTCGGCGTCCAGCAGGTTGTAGTTGCCGATGAAACCGGCGGCAAACACATCCACGGGTGCGGTGTAGAGGGTTTCGGCGTCGCCGCTCTGTACGATCTTTCCCTGATTCATCAGGAAAATCCGGTCGGACATGGTCAGCGCTTCTTCCTGATCGTGTGTGACGAAAATCGTGGTCAAGCCGAGTTCGCGCTGGATCTGACGGATCTGTTCGCGCAGGTGCTTGCGAATCCGCGCATCGAGGGCCGACAGCGGCTCATCCAGCAACAACAGCCGTGGCCGCGTGACCAGAGAGCGGGCGAGGGCCACGCGCTGGCACTGGCCGCCCGACAATTGATGCGGATAGCGCGCGGCGAAGTCATTGAGCTCGACAAGTTTCAACACTTCGGCGACACGCTTCTGGCTGTCGTCGGCGTTGACCTTCTGCATGCGTAATCCGAAGGTGACGTTCTGTTCCACGGTCATGTTCGGGAACAGGGCGTAGCTCTGGAAAACCATGCCGATCCCGCGTTTCTGCGGGCTCAATGGCACGATGTCGACACCTTCGAGCAGAATCTTGCCGCCATCCACCGATGTCAGGCCGGCGATGCAACGCAGCAGCGTGGACTTGCCGCAACCGGACGGGCCGAGGAGGGTGACGAATTCACCTTTCTGGATTTCGCAGTTGATGTCGCTGAATACCGTGGTGCCTGCAAAGCTTTTTTGCAGGTGTTGGACGCTGACATAGCTCATTCGCTTTTGTCCTTGTTCAAGATATTGGCCGCCCAGGTCAGAACCAGCACAAAGAAGAAGTAGGAAATCACCAGCGCACTGGTGAAGTGGCCGCTGCTGTTACGCATATTGTTGAGGTAGACCTGCAGGGTTTCGTAGCGGGTGCCGACCAGGATGTTGGCGAAAACGAATTCACCGAACAGGAAGGAGAAGGACAGCAGCAACGCCACCATCAAACCCTTGCGCAGGTTCGGCAGCACCACCAGGAACGCGGCTTGCCAGGTGCTGGCGCCGAGCAGTTGCGCGGCGTCCATCAGGTCGCGCAGGTTGATCGCTTGCAGGTTATTGGTGATCGCCCGGTACATGAACGGCAGCGCGATGGTGAAGTAGCAGCCGATCAGAATCCACGGCGTACCGACCATCGCAAACGGCCCGGAACCGTAGAGCTGCAGCAGCCCCACCGAGGACACCACCGGCGGCACCGCGAAGGGCAGCAGGATCAGGATGTTCATCAGCGCATCGAGTTTGGGGAAGTGGTAATGCACCACGAACAGCAGCGGCAGAATCAGCACCACCGACAGAATCAGCGCGCCGACGCACACCAGCAGCGACTGCCCGAAGGCATGCAAGAAACGAGGATCGCTCCACAGCTGGATGTACCACTTGAAGGTAAAACCGCTGGGCAGAATGGTTGCCGACCAACTGCTGGCGATCGAGTAGATCAGCGTCCCGGCCAGCGGCAGCAACAGAATGGCGAACAGCACATACACCACGACGCGGTGATAGACACCGACTGGCCCCAGTTCAGCGCGAGACATGGTAGCTCCTCTTCAACAGCAGCTGATGCACGATGGTCACCAGGGTCATCAACGCCACGAGCACCACGGCCAGGGCGCTGGCCAGGTTCGGATCAAGGGAAATGTCGCCGGAGACCATCGCCGCAATGCGGATCGGCAGCACGTTGAAGTTGCCGGTGGTCAGCGCGTAGACCGTGGCGTAGGCGCCAAGTGCGTTGGCCAGCAGGATCACGAAAGTGCCCAACAACGCAGGGGTCAACACCGGCAAACCGATGTGGCGCCAGAATTGCCAGCCGTTGGCGCCGAGCAGTTCGGCGGACTCACGCCAGTCTTCGCGCAGGGCGTCGAAGGCCGGGTAGAGCAGCAGCACACCCAAGGGAATCTGGAAGTAGGTGTAGAGAATGATCAACCCGGTTTTCGAGTACAGGTTGAAGTCCTGAATGATCCCCGCCTGCTTGAGCATGATGGTGAAGCTGCCGTTGAAGCCCAGCAGAATGATGAACGCGAAGGCCAAAGGTACGCCGGCGAAGTTGCTGGTCATGTTGGCGAAAGCATTCACGAAGTTACGCAGTTTCGAGTCGACCCGGCGCAGGGAGTACGCGCCGAGCACCGCGATGATGATGCCGAATACGCTGGACCAGAAACTGATCTCGAGGCTGTACTGGATCGCCTGCAAATAGAATTTTGAATTGAAGATTTTGGTGAAGTTGGCCAGGCCCCAGCCGAACTCTTCCGATTGCAGGCTGTTGATCATCACCCAGACCAGCGGGGCGATCTCGAACACGATAAAGAACAGGGTGAAAGGCACCAGGCACAACGCTGCCAGCCATTTGCCGCGAGTCATGGAGTTCACTTGAGCAGCTCCCGGCAGACAGGTTTGTCGTGGGGCACGCCCAGCAGTTCGCAGACCGTGCCGCAGATTTCCGTCTGTTTCGGCGCGGCGCTGGTGTTGAAGCTGAAGGCATCGCCCAGCACAAATAGCGGCACTTCGCGTTCTTCCGGCAGCAGGCCGTTGTGCGAGCGGTCGTTGTTCATGCCGTGGTCGGCGGTCACCAGCACTTGGTAGCCGGCGTCGAGCCAGGTTTGCAGGTAGTCGGCCAGGATGATGTCTGCCGAGCGAGCGCTGTTGCGGTATTGCGAGGTGTCGAGGCCGTGCTTGTGCCCGGCGTCGTCAATGTTCATGGGGTGGATCAACAAGAAGTTCGGCGCGTGACGCAGACGCAGGTTTTCGGCGTCGGCGAACAGGTGCGAATCCGGGTAGTGGTCGTTCCAGTAGAAGTGACCGTGCTGGATCGGCAGGTCGGGGTTGTCGGTGTGACGATCCCGGGCGGCCTCGAACGGCGAGCGGTTATACAATTCGCTGACCCAGTGATACGCCGCGGCGGCGGTGGTCAGGCCGGCTTCCGTGGCGTAGTGATAAATGCTGCGCTGGTTGGACAGGCGCGAGACGTTGTTATGGACGATGCCGCTCTCGATCGGCGGGACGCCGGTGAGGATGCATTCGTAAAGCGGTCGGGACAGGGCCGGCAGTTCGCACTCCAGTTTGTAGAGTGCCGCGCGTCCTGCGCCGACGTAAGCCTGCAGGTGCCCCATGGCGTGGCGCGCGACCTCGTAGTTGAGGCCGTCGAGCACGACAAGGATGACGTTGTGCTTCATAGGGGCAAAACTCCGCGAAACATTAGATATCGTGAAAACCGTAGGAGCGAGGCTTGCCCGCGAAGATGGATTTACATTCAACAATGATGTTGGCTGACAGTCCGCCTTCGCGAGCAAGCTTCGCTCCTACAGATGAAGCATTACTTCATCTCGACGAGAACTTCTTCGTTCCACTTCTGAGGCAGGGCCTTGGAAGTCTTTTCCCATGCATCCGCGTCTTTGATCGGTGTGACCTTTTTGTACTGCTCGTTAGGCAGCAACTTGGCCTGGATGTCAGCGGGCAGCTTGATGTGCTCAGCGCGGATTGGACGGGCGTTGCCTTTCGCCAGGTTGATCTGACCGGCATCGCTGAAGATGTATTCGCGGGTCAGCTTGGCGGCGTTCGGGTTCTTCGCGTATTTGTTGATGATGGTGGTGTAGCCGGAAATCACCGAGCCATCGGATGGGATCAGCACCACGTAATCGTCCGGGTTCGCCATCTTGGCCTTGTAGCTCAGGCCGTTGAAGTCCCAGACCACGCCGACTTCGATTTCACCCTTTTCCATCGTGGCGATGGTCGGGTTGGCCATGGACAGGCGGCCCTGCTTGGCAATGTCTGCGAACAGCAACAGCGCTGGCTGCAGATTCTTCTCGTCGCCACCGTTGGCCAGTGCCGCGGCCAGTACACCGTTGGCGGCCTGGGCGGCGGTGCTCACGTCACCGATGGACACCTTGTATTTACCGGTTTTCAGATCAGCCCACTTGGTCGGGGCGTCGGAGCCGTGCAGCAGCTTCTTGTTGATGATGAATGCGATGGTGCCGGTGTACGCCAGCGCCCAGTTGCCGTCCTTGTCTTTGGCCCAGTCCGGGACCTGATCCCAGGTGCTTGGCTTGTAGGGTTGCACCACGCCCTGTTTGACCGCGATCGGGCCGAAGGCGGCGCCGACGTCGCCGATGTCGGCGCTGGCGTTGTCTTTCTCGGCGGCGAACTTGGCGATTTCCTGCGCCGAGCTCATGTCGGTGTCGATGTGTTTCAGGCCGTAAGTCTTGGCCAGGTCTTCCCAGGTGCCTTTCCAGTTGGCCCAGTCATCGGGCATGCCGACGCTATTGACCGCGCCTTCCGCTTTCGCAGCGGCTTCCAGGGTTTTCAAATCATCAGCGGCCATGGCGGCGCTGCACATGGCAATGGTCGAGCCTAACAGTGATGCCAGGAAAAGCTTTTTCATCCGAAGCTCCTTTGGGCGTTTTCAACGCTGCGATTGCGGTTGTGTTGGTCTAGGTCAGCAATACCTGAGCCAATTTAGGCGCCGCTGATGACATTTTGATGTCGACGATCGGTCGGCCTACATTTTTCAAGCGGGAGTGCTCAGGCTTGCGAGTAAGCGTAGACCATGGCTAAAGGGCTGATACGAAAGGACTTGGCCGTGAATTTGCAGGTGTCTGGCGCAACCGTTAGGCGGCTTTGTCATCTGCCAGTCATAAGCAGTGCCTAGGCTTGCAGGGAGTTGATGGAGCCGGTTTGAATCACGGTTCTGCCCCGAAACAGTGCTGGTCTAGTCCAGATAGGTAATGTTGATGCGCATCGAGACCACCAAAGCGGTGACAGCCATCGGGCAGGTTCTGCAAGAACAGCTCGACCATGGCCTGTTGGCGCCCGGGAGCAAACTGCCGGCCGAGCGCAAGCTCAGTGAGTTGTTCGGTACCACGCGCATCACTGTGCGTGAAGCCTTGTTGCAACTGGAGGCCCAGGGGCAAATTTATCGCGAGGAGCGCCGAGGCTGGTTCGTGTCGCCACCCCGTCTGGCTTACAACCTGATGCAGCGCAGTCACTTTCACGCGATGGTCAGTGCTCAGGGGCGGGTGCCGTCGACCGAGGTGATCTCGGCGCGTTTACAACCGGCGTCGGCTGCGGTGTGTGCGTGGTTACAGTTGCCGGCGTTGTCCAGCGTGATCCAGATTTGCCGGGCGCGGCGTATTGATGAGCGGCTGGTGTTGTACGTGGAGCACTACCTGAATCCGCAGTACTTTCCGGGGATTCTGGATTTCGATCTGAATCAGTCGATCACCGAGCTGTACGCCAGGCATTACGACTTGCACTACGGGCGGGTGCGCTTCGAGATCGTGCCGACGGCGTTGTCGGTGGATGCGGCGGCAGCGTTACGGGTGTCGGTGGGGAGCCCGGGGTTGCGGATTGCCCGGGTCAATTATGATCAGCATGAGCGGTTGATCGATTGTGACCTGGAGTTTTGGCGGCATGATGCGATTCATGTCGGGGTGGATGTGGTTTAGCCAAGGAGACCGCGTCGCCGCCATCGCGAGCAGGCTCACTCCTACATTGGAACGCATTTCAAATGTAGGAGTGAACCTGCTCGCGATGGCGGCCTGACAGCCACCCCAGATATCAAGCAGACACATCCTTCTGCGGCCCACCGCCGGCCGTCATCACCTGCACACTCATCCGCGGCGTCGCCAGGTCCATCCCCGCCTCATCCAGATGCCGCTTGAGCGACAAGTTGAATGCCCGCGAAACTTCCCACTGCTTGATCGGCGCGGTCTTGAATCGAGCCCGAAGAATCGCATTGCCGGACTCGAAACTCTCGACCCCCTGGATCTCCAACGGTGACCAGATATTGCGCCGTTGCAGCGGGTCGGTGCGCATTTTCTGGCCGACTTCGCGCATCAGTTTGATCGCCTCGTCGATGTCCATGCTGGACGGCACCGCCACCCGGAAGATCGCGTAGCCGAATTCCCGGGAGTAGTTCTTGATGCTTTTGATTTCGCTGAACGGAATGGTATGGACGATGCCGTCGATGTCCCGCAGGCGAACGGTGCGGATGGTCAGTCCTTCAACGGTGCCGAGGTGGCCGCCGACGTCCACGTAGTCGTCGATGGCCAGGGAGTCTTCGATGATGATGAACAGGCCGGTGATCAAGTCCGCGACCAGCGACTGCGCACCGAAACCGATGGCCAGACCGATCACGCCGGCACCGGCCAGCAATGGCGTGACGTTCATGCCCATGTTCGCCAGCGCGACGATCAACGCAATGATGAAAATGGCCACGAACAGCACGTTGCGAATCAGCGGCATCATCGTCTGCGCGCGGGCGTTGGCCAGGCCTTTGCGCGAACGGGTGAGGGCGTGGTGCACCGCGGTGTCGCTAAGGATCCAGATCAGCCAGGCAAAAATCAGCGTGCCGGCGAGGCTGAACAGTTTGACGCTGACTTCATGGCCTTCGCCTTCGGTGAAGGCAATCAGCGACATGCCCCAGACCCGCAGGCCCAATTCGATGAAGACCAGCCACACCACGAGATGGGCGAGGGTGTAGAAGAAGCTTTTCAGGCGTTCCGAATACAGCGCATGACGCTTCACACCCCGTTGCGGTTTAAGCGAATGACGGCGAACCAGGCCGTTGATGACCATGCACAACACCAGCAACACGGTGCAGATCAGCGCCTGGCGCAGTGCGGTGCTGGTGTCGCCGGCCGAGACGAAGGTGGCGAACAGAGAGATGGCCACCAACACCAAGGCCGGCACATACCAGAAGGTGCCGAGAATATCGATGGTGTCGCTGAGTGCGCGGCGTGTCAGGCGTCGGGACAACGGCTGGTTGCGGATCAGGTGGGCGATCGGCCGGCGGAAACGCAGGATGAACAACCCGGTGGACAGCGCCGCCAGGACGTTGGCGACGGTGGCGGCGGTGTGGGCCAGGTGACTGCCGAGGCTGGCGACCAGGCGCGGATCGCTCAGCGCTTCACCGAACGCGGCGAAACTGCCGATCAGCCACAACGGCCGAAAGGCTTGATGGCGCAGGATGTACAAGGCGCGGTGGCGATGCGGGCCGTCGAGCACGGAAAACGCAATCACGCAGATCGCCGAGAAACAAGTACCGACCACCAACGCATAAGCCAGCACCATGGCCAGGCTTTTGCCCAGCGACGAGGGCAGGGCGTAGCTCATGTAGACCGTCATGACCAAGGCAATCAGCCACGGCCCGAGTTTGCGCAGGGCGAAGCGCAACATGTCCAGGGCCTTGGGGTGCTGCGGCAGCTCTTCGGTCAGGCCGAAGCGCATGCGCACCCGGTGACTGACCCAGATCAGCGCAGCGGCCAGCAGGCTCCAGACCATCAGAATCATGGCGAAAGCAAAGATGATCGGCAGCCACTCGCTGGCCGGCAGCATCAGTGCCGCGAGTTCGTCCTTGGCCAGATCAAACTCCTCGGACCAGCGCGTCAGCGGACTGCCGGCCCCGGAAAACTGCTTTTCGAAGTTGGCCAATGTGCCGCCGATCAGGCCGAGTACGCCTTGTTCAGCGGTCGGCTGGGCCTTTTTGGTGACGTCGCGCAGCTTCTTCAGATCCGCCAGCAGTTTGGTTCGCTGCTGATCGTTCTCCAGCGACTTGATGACTTCGTCCAGCGACTGCCCCAGCGGTTCTTGCGCCTCCGGTTGGGTTTTTGCCGAGCCGTTGAGCAGCCCCGGTAAACCGACCGCCTGGGCAGGCGCCATCGGCAGCAGCGTCATCAAGCAGACAAGGAAAAAACACGGCAGGGCAAAAAGACGAGCGAACACTAGGCGGTCAACCTCGGGAGGAACAGATCGGCCGAGTGTACGAGCCCGTCAAAATCAATGCGAGCAAGGGGGAGGATTTATTCGTTGAGTTTGGCGAGGATCTTGAACACTACGGTGGCGAGGATCGTCAGCATGCCGATCCACATGGCGAACACACCGGCGTTTTTGTCGCGAAAATTGAAGCCGATTGCCAGCATGATCATCCCGGCAAGAATGGGGATCAGCATGGCGTGGAATGATGACATAGAGATCATGGGTGACTGCCTTGTCGGAGGGGGTAGCTTAAGTCTAGGTGGCTTTTGGGTGACCGGTGGTCAGAGATGAGTCATGAATGCAGCGCGATCATTGTGGCGAGGGAGTTTGCTGTGGCGAGGGGGCTTGCCCCCGTTCGACTGCGAAGCAGTCGCAAAGCCAGTGAATGCGGTCTGCCAGTAGAACCGCGTTAGCCGGATTGCGACCGCTTCGCGCTCGAACGGGGGCAAGCCCCCTCGCCACAAAAGCATTCCGGCCATTCATTGGCGCGAAATTACGGCAATTCCTGGCAGGCGTAGAACGCGCTCAGCACTTTGACCAGGTGGGCCAGGTCGTGGCTGCCGCACAGTTCACGGATCGAGTGCATGGCAAACGTCGGCAGGCCGATGTCCACGGTACGCACGCCCAGGTGGCTGGCGGTGATCGGGCCGATGGTCGAGCCACAGCCCATGTCGCTGCGCACCACAAAGCTTTGCACCGGCACTTCTTCGGCCATGCACAAATGGCGGAAGAACCCGGCGGTTTCGCTGTTGGTGGCGTAGCGCTGGTTGCTGTTGACCTTGATCACCGGGCCGGCGTTGAGTTTCGGGCCGTGGTTGGCGTCGTGCTTTTCCGCATAGTTGGGGTGCACGCCGTGGGCGTTGTCGGCCGAGACCAGCAGGGACTTCTGAATGGTGCGCACGAACTCGTCACCTTCAGGCAGCAGGCGACGCAAGGTTTGCTCAAGCATCGGACCATCGGCGCCGCACGCCGAACAGGAACCGACTTCTTCGTGGTCGTTGCACACCAGCACGCAGGTTTCGTCGGTTTCAGCGGTCAGCAAGGCTTGCAGGCCGGCATAGCACGACAGCAAGTTGTCCAGGCGCGCGCCCGCGATGAAGTCGCCATGCAGGCCGATGATCGCAGCGCTTTGGGTGTCGTAGAAACTCAGCTCGTAATCGAGTACCACGTCGGCATTCAGGCCGTGTTCCAGCGCCAGCTGATTGGTGAGCACGGCGCGGAAGTCCACGCGCTCGTCACCGGCAAATTGTGCGAGGATCGGTGGCAGTTCGGTCTGGGCGTTGATGGCCCAGCCCATATTGGCTTCACGATTGAGGTGGATCGCCAGGTTCGGGATGGTCGCAATCGGCGCCTTGAAGTCGATCAGCTGGCTCTCGACCTTGCCGTCGCGGCGGAACGTCACGCGGCCGGCCAGGGACAAGTCGCGGTCAAACCACGGCGCCAGCAGCGCACCGCCGTAGACTTCGACGCCCAGTTGCCAGAAGCCCTGGCGTTGCAGTTCCGGCTGGGGCTTGACCCGCAGGCACGGGCTGTCGGTATGGGCGCCGACCAGGCGGATACCGCCATGCAGCGGCGAATGACGTCCCATCTTGATGGCGACGATCGATGAGTCGTTACGGGTGACGTAGTAACGACCGTTGGCTTCGGTGGTCCAGGGCTCGCGCTCGTCAAGGCGCACAAACCCCGCCGCTTCCAGACGCTGAACAAGGCTGGCAGTGGCATGGAATGGGGTAGGGGAGGCCTTGAGGAAATCGATCAGGCCTTGGTTCAACTCTTCGCGCATAAGAAGCTCCAGACAGCAGTGGGCGGGAGTTTAACGTATTGGCCGGGGCCTTTGGGCATGACGTGAACCGGTCACGTCAGCTGGCAGCCTCTACCCGCTTTTTCAGGTACTTCATGATAATCCGCTCATCTTCAGGCTTTTCGGGCTTGGGCAATTGCCGGGGCCAGGCGTGCTGATGAGTCTCCAGCAGCTTTTTCTGACGAGCCTGGTCCCAACGAAGGATCTCCCGCGAGGCAGATTCCCACCATTCGTGGCGACATACGGTGTAGTACGGATGATCGGGCGCCGCGCTGCCGTAAAGCAGATCGCGGCCGACCTTTCTCAGGGCGCCAGTCTGGTTGCGCAGCTTCCATTTGATTTTCAGCCGCTGCCAGGCCGAAGGGAAGGGTTTGACGCGCGGCACGTCCCGGCAGAGTTCGACCAGCTCAGCGCTGAACTTCTCGCCATGCTGAGAGAAGAAATACGCCTGCATCGCATGGAAAAAGCGTTTTTCCGCGAAGTAGTGATAGATGTATTTCTTGGCTTCATACACCGGTTTGTCGCGCATCGCGAACGACAGGGCGATCTGCTCGATGGTGTGGATGTCGAAACCGTCCCGGGTCCATTCGTCGATGAGCTTGATCGACTCTTCGAACAGGGCGCTGTCGCGGTCGGTCACGCCACACAATCCGCTGTTGTACAGCTTGAAGCCGTTGTTCGCGGTGACGCCGTGCGCGCGCAGGCAACCTCCGAGCTTCACGTAGTCGGGGCGTTCACACACGTCCCGCCAGTCGTACTCGAAGCGATCCATCAAGTAGTGCTGCGGCTGGATCTGGTTGAAGATCAGGTTCGGGTCGCTGGTGAACAGCGTGTCGGTATCGACGAACAGGGTTTTTTCAGCAAACTGCAGACCGGCGGCAATCGCACAGGCCTTGCGACGATGGTGATAGCCGTTTTCGCCTTGCCACAGGGTCAGGGTTTCCTGGGTCAGGGTGACGGTTTCAACCGGCCAGCCGGCGTAGTCCTGAGGGCGATCCGTGAGGATTCGGATGCTCGGGAGCTTGCCGTTTTTCGCGTGGGACAGCGCGGTCAAAATACTGAATTTGGCTTCGCGCCGGTAAACGTCCTGATTGCCATAGATCAGGTACAGCAGTTGGTGTCGGGTTTTCTTGACGGGTATTGCCGGGAATTCAGTACAGCTCATCGGGATGGGTATCCTTTTGCGAAAGCAGGCGACTGCGTGTCAGGCAGTGCTTAAAACGGTGCCGGGCATTCGAAGCGCAAGCGTTCACCGGTTTGCGGATGGGTGAAGCTGAGCATGCTAGCGTGCAGGCACAGGCGTGGCCAGGCGGCCAGGGCTTGCTCGTGGGCGTAGAGCCCGTCACCCAATAGCGGGTGACCGATGGAAAGCATGTGCACGCGCAACTGGTGGGAGCGGCCGGTGATCGGCGTCAGTTCGACGCGGCACCAGTCGCCACAACGTTCCAGCACTCGCCAGAAGGTCAGGGCGTGTTTGCCGAATTCGTGGTCGACCACATGGCGTGGTTTGGTCGGCGGATCGTAGCGCAAGGGCAGGTCGATGCTGCCGCTGTCCAGTTCCGGTTGTCCCCAGCACAGGGCGGTGTAGGCTTTTTCTGTTTCGCGGTCGTGAAATTGCCGAGACAGCTCGCGATGAGTGTCCGGGTCACGGGCCAACAGAATGATGCCGGACGTTTCCCAGTCCAGTCGATGGACGATTCGCGCTTCCGGGTAGCCGTTTTCTTGCAGGCGGGTGATCAGGCAGTCCTTGTTGTCATCGGCCCGGCCAGGGACAGAGAGCAGCAGGGTCGGCTTATCGACCACCAGTACGGCGGCGTCCTGATGGATGATGCGGATGTTGGACAACGGCATTAAAACAGCCTCGTAACAAACGCCAACGGCGACTCAGGCCCCCGCACTCTGTAGGAGCGAAGCTTGCTCGCGAATGCGTCACTCGGTCTATCAGATACACCGAGTTGCCTCTGTTCGCGAGCAAGCTTCGCTCCTACGGAGTGCATAAGAGCCTGAGCCGCCGTGGCTCCCGCTGGATCGACTAGCGATCCGGCAGGGTGATATTGAGTTCCAGAATCGAGCAGCTGCCCTGGTTTTCCAGCGCGACGTGCACGTCGTCGGACCCGATATTGACGTACTTGCGGATCACTTCCACCAGTTCCTTTTGCAAGGCTGGCAAGTAGTCCGGCGTACTGCGCTGGCCGCGTTCATGCGCCACGATGATCTGTAGACGCTCTTTCGCTACCGACGCGGTGCTGACCTTTTTGCTGGCACGAAAGAAGTCAAAAAGATTCATTATCTACCTCCAAACAGGCGCTCGAAGAAGCCCTTCTTCGTCACATCGAGAAAACGATGTTCCACGGTTTTGCCCAGCAGACGATCGACCGCGTCGCTGTACGCCTGACCGGCGTCGCTCTGGTCGTCGAGAATCACGGGCACGCCCGAGTTGGAAGCCTTGAGTACCGCTTGGGATTCCGGAATGACACCCAGCAGGGCGACCGCCAGGATTTCCTTGACGTCTTCGACGCCCAGCATTTCGCCATCGCTGACGCGTTGCGGGTTGTAGCGGGTCAGCAGCAGGTGTTCCTTGATTGGATCTTCGCCGTTTTCGGCACGACGGGATTTGCTGGCCAGCAGGCCCAGCATGCGGTCCGAGTCACGTACCGAGGACACTTCCGGGTTGGTCACGATAATCGCTTCATCAGCGAAGTACATGGCCAGGTGGGCGCCTTTCTCGATGCCGGCCGGGGAGTCGCAGACTACGAATTCGAAGTCTTCCTTGAGCGCCATCAGGACTTTTTCCACGCCTTCCACAGTCAGCGCGTCTTTGTCGCGGGTCTGACTGGCGGCCAGGACGTAGAGGTTTTCCAGGCGTTTGTCTTTGATCAGGGCTTGTTGCAGGTTGGCTTCGCCGTTGACCACGTTGACGAAGTCATACACCACGCGGCGCTCGCAACCCATGATCAGGTCGAGGTTACGCAAACCGACGTCGAAGTCGACGATAACTGTTTTGTGGCCGCGCAATGCGAGGCCGGTACCGATAGCGGCGCTGGTGGTGGTCTTACCCACACCACCCTTGCCGGATGTAACCACTAGAATCTTGGCCAAGGTGTTTCACCCCTAAGGAAAAAGGACTTTTAGCCCCTGAAAAACATCTCTTGAAAAACTACTGCAGTCGGACAGCCTTGGCTGGAATCCGGTCCAGAACAGCGGTAAACACTGCGTTTGGCCTTTTTCCTACTTCGTTTGAGCCGTTTTCGCTACGTTTTAGAGATGCTTGGAAAATGCGGCAGTATCCGTTAAAGCCGAATGATGTTCAACACGTCGCCTGACAGGCTGACTTGTACGCCCGCGCCCCACAAAGGGTCACGGCGCAAATCCTCGGAAACCTTGTAGTGACCGGCGATGGAGACCAGTTCAGCGCTCATCTGCTGACAAAAAATCCTGGCTTTCGTGTCGCCTTTGACCCCGGCCAACACGCGACCGCGCATCGGACCGTATACATGGATGTTCCCATCGGCGAGAAGTTCCGCACCCGGGCTGACCGAGGAGATCACCACCAGATCGCAGCCCTGGGCATAAATCTGCTGGCCACCGCGTACTGGCGACGTGATGATTTTCGTCGGTTTGATGGTCGGCTCAGGCGGTTTTTCCGGCTTTTTCTTGACGACGCCTTCCAGCGGGTCCAATGCACGCTCACGGGCGCCGGACGGCGGCAGCACCGGCAAATCGACCGCGATAGCGGCCGCGATGTCTTCGATGCGGCTGGCACGGATCGCCAGGGTGCGCAGGCCATGCTGGCGGCACACGCGCATCAGGCCCGGCAGATCGACCGCGCCTTCGCTGGCCGGGAGTTTGTCCAGGGCCAGCACCAGCGGCGCATTGCTGAAGAAGTTGGGCGCCTGGGCGACCTTGGCGGCCAGTTGCCGATCAAGGTTCTCAAGGTCGTTGCGGGCCAGTTCCAGCACCGTGATGGCGAGCATGCTGCCCTTCAACTGGAACACGGGATCCTGGTCTTGCGGTTCGGTTTGGCTCATGGTCGGCATACAACGGCTTGTCACTAAAAGTGCCGAGACTTATAACGAGAACGCCCGCAAGCCGCAAGCCGGGTCGAACGATGTAGAATGCGCGGCCATTGTCTTTCCGGAACCTTTAATGGATCGCCCGCGTTTTCGAAAAACATTTCTTATGCCGCGTTTCTGGCCGCTGTGGTGTGGCTTGGGGCTGTTGTGGCTGATTGTTCAGTTGCCGTATCCGGCGTTGCTGTCTATCGGTCGCCTCCTGGGGGCCTTGATGTACCGGCTGGCCGGCGACCGACGGCGCATTGCCAAACGCAATCTGGAGCTGTGTTTCCCTGAAAAGTCCGCCGACGAGCGCAAGCGCCTGCTCAAGGAAAACTTTGCCTCCACCGGCATCGCCTTCTTTGAAATGGCCATGAGCTGGTGGTGGTCGCGTCAGCGTCTGGCGAAGCTGGCCCATGTCGAAGGCCTGGAGCATCTGAAAGAAGCCCAGCGCGAAGGCAAAGGCGTGATCCTGATGGCGGTGCATTTCACCACGCTGGAAATCGGCGCGGCGCTGTTGGGGCAGCAGCACACCATCGACGGCATGTACCGCGAGCACAAGAATCCTTTGTTCGACTACATCCAGCGCCGGGGCCGCGAGCGGCACAACCTCGATTCGCTGGCCGTGGAGCGCGACGACGTGCGCGGCATGCTCAAATTGCTGCGGGCCGGCCGGGCGATCTGGTACGCACCGGATCAGGACTACGGCGCCAAGCAAAGTATTTTTGTGCCGCTGTTCGGCATTCAGGCCGCCACCGTCACGGCCACCAGCAAATTTGCCCGGCTGGGCAAGGCGCTGGTGGTGCCGTTCACCCAGGAGCGTCTGGCGGACGGCAGCGGCTATCGGTTGATGATCCACCCTCCGCTCGAAGGTTTCCCCGGCGAGACCGAAGAGGCCGATTGCATCCGCATCAATCAGTGGGTCGAAGGCGCTCTGCGCGAATGTCCGGAGCAATACCTCTGGGCCCATCGCCGCTTCAAGAGCCGTCCACCGGGCGAGCCGAAGTTGTACAAGAAACGCGCTTGAGTCACCCATCCCTTTAAGCACCATGGAGTGTTGCGATGAGTCCTGCTGAACCGGTTACAGGGTTGATACTTTCCGGCGGCGGGGCTCGGGCGGCGTATCAGGTGGGCGTGCTGGCGGCGATTGCCGAGTTGCTGCCGGTGGGCGCAGACAATCCGTTTCCGGTGATCGTCGGCACCTCGGCCGGGGCGATCAACGCGGTCAGCCTGGCCAGTGGGGCGATGGACTTTCGTGGCGCGATCGAGCGCCTGACCGCGTTCTGGCAGGGCTTTCGCAGCCATCTGGTATTGCGCAGCGATTGGCCTGGCGTGATCAGCCAGGCCAGCCGTTTTGTCAGCCACAGTTTGCTCGGGATTGGCGCTCAGGTTCCTGTGGCGTTGCTCAACAGTTCGCCGCTGCGCGGTTTGCTCGACGACAAATTGCACATGAACGGCATCGCCGAGGCCATCGCCCAGAAGCAGTTGCAGGCGGTGGCGGTCACGGCGTTCGGTTACGAGTCCGGGCAGGCCGTGACGTTCTATCAGGGGGGCGGCACCATCGATGCGTGGTTGCGCCATCGGCGGATCGGCGTCCCCACGCAATTGACCGTCGATCACTTGCTGGCCAGTTCTGCGATTCCGCTGTTGTTCGCGCCGGTGAAAATCGGCGAAGAGTATTTCGGCGATGGCGCGGTGCGCCAATCGGCACCGATCAGCCCGGCCCTGCACCTGGGCGCCAGCCGCGTGCTGGTGGTGGGCGTCAGCGGCAATCCGCGCGGGGTCGATCCGGAGCAGCCGCTGCAACGCGCCTACACCGGTCAGCAGCCGACCCTGGCGCAGATCGGTGGGCACATGCTCAACAGTACGTTCATTGACAGCCTGGAAAGTGACATCGAGTTGTTGCAGCGTCTGAACCAGTTCAGCCACTTGTTGCCCGATGGCACGCCGACCCGTGCGCTGGGCGTGGCACCAGTGGACGTGCTGGTGATTTCGCCGAGTCAGCCGATCGATGAAATTGCCGCGCGGCATCGGCAGGAATTACCGGCGGCGTTGCGCCTGTTTCTGCGTGGGCCAGGGGCGACCAAGACGAGTGGGGCAGGGGTGTTGAGTTATCTCCTTTTCGAGGCGGGGTATTGCAGCGAATTGATTGATCTGGGGCGGCGGGATGCGTTGGCCAAGCGCGGGGAGTTGTGCCGGTTTCTCGGGTTGTCGGAGCCTGTTGTTCCAGCTTGAGATTGGCGGTGCGGCCATCGCGGGCAAGCCTCGCTCCTACGGGTTTTGTGTCGTTCACATAATTGGCGAACGACACAAACCCTGTAGGAGCGAGGCTTGCCCGCGAAGGCGTCCTCACAGACGCCGCCGGATCAGAAGTGAACCTTGACCAGGAAGCTGGTCACGCTCTGATCAGTCTTGAAACCCTGGCTGTCTTCGATGCCGTACTTGTTTTTCCAGTAGTCATACTCGACGCCGACGTACAACTGCTTTTCGCCAAGGTTCAGTGCCTTGCCCAGGTCGTATTTGACCTGCGGATTGAAGTGCAGGTTGGCGTGATATTCGCCCTTTTTGTTGACGTCGTTGTCGACCACCCAGTCCATGAAACCGTCGATCAGGATGTTCGAATCGCCAACGGGAATGGTGTAGGACCATACCGGTGTGATTTGCCAGATATCATCACCCGGACGGTCGCCTTCGGTGTGACGGTTGTAGAAGTTCAGCTGGAAGTAGTCGAAGCCAGGGATCGCCAGATCGAAACCAGGGCCGATCAGGTAGGACTCGGTATCGTCTTCACCGAACTCGTAAGTCATGGCCAACAGCACGTCTTTGATCGGGCCAAACGTCAATTTCTGGTCGAAGATCTTGTTGAACGACAAGCGTGGGCTGAGCTCTCCGTAGTGGGTGTTCTCACCGGCGAAGGCGTCTTCCTTGCCGTTGTAGAAGATCTTGTCGATGAAGAAGAAGTTGTCGCCGTATTTCCAGCCATCGGCGTGTTCGAAGGTCACCGTCTGCTGAATGCGCGGGTTGACCTGGAAGTCCTTGCCATAGAGGTAGGTCAGGCTGTTGTTCTGCCATTGCAGCAAGTCGCCGGCCATGGCCTGGCCCCCGGCCAGTAACGATCCTGCGAGCATCAGGCTGGTGCACGTGCGTTTCATTCGGTTGCTCCCAAAAAGTAGGTGGTTCCACGTTATTTTTCTAAGGTCGACGCTCTGGTGTGGCGCCTTTTTCTGTAGCGGTAAAAAATCATCCAGTCGGTCAGCTTCAGTGCTGTTAGCAAGAGCTGAGCCAAGGCTTTCGAAAAGCCAAAAAACTCCCGCTCGGCGGCTCAAGAGCAGTCGATTGAGAGGGGTTTTGGAGTGCCTTGGTACCGTGCAGAGCCGGGATAAGTTGGCTTTCTGGTCAGGAATTAAATCCGGGCTTTTTTTTAAAGCGGATTCAGGCGGCCGCGGAGAATACTGACTCCTTGGCCAGGTCTCAAGTGCCCCGCAACAGCGCACCGACGACAGGTTTGGAGCACGGTTGCGGGCCATCTTAAAAGTGCACCTTCACCAACAGGCTGGTGGTGTTTTCATTGGTGTCGAAGTTGCCGTTGTTTTCGATGCCGTACTTGTCTTTCCAATAGCTGTACTCGACGCCGACGTACACCTGTTTCTCCCGCCAGCCCAGGGCTTTACCCAAGTCGTACTTGATCTGCGGGTTGACGTGCAGGTTGGCGTGGTAGGTGCCCTGTGAGTTCTGGTCGTTATCCACGACCCAGTCGATGTAGCCGTCGATCAACAGGTTCGAGTTGCCCAATGGCAGGGTGTAGGACCAGGCCGGCGTGATCTGCCAGACATCGTCGCCGGGACGCGAGCCTTCGGTCTGGCGATAGTAAAAGTTCAAGGTGAAAAAGTTGAAGCCTGGCACCGCGAGGTCGAAACCGGGGCCGATCATATAGGCCTCGGTGTCGTCTTCGCCATTCTCGTAGGTCATGGCCAGCAACACGTCCTTGATCGGGCCGAATTCGAAACGGCGGTCGAGGATTTTGCCGAAGGAGAGGCGCGGGCTGAACTCGCCGTAATAGGCGTGAACGCCTTTGTTCCGGTCTTTCTCGCCGTTGTAGTAAGTGCTGTCGACGAACAGAAAGTTGTCGCCGTACTTCCAGCGGTCAGCATGCTCAAAGGTTATCGTCTGCTGGATCGACGGGTTGACCGCGAAATCCTTGCCATACAGATAGCTCAGGCTGTTGGTCTGCCACAGCAGCAAATCGCCGGCCATGGCTTGGCTCGCGGCCAGCAGGCCACCGCCCAACAGCAGGGTTGTTTGAGTCCGAATCATCTGTTGCTCCCTCTTGTTTTTATTGTTTTGTGGCGAGGGGGCTTGCCCCCGTTGGGTCGCGAAGCGGCCCCGGCATTTCTCCAGTCGTACTCTGCTCGCAGGTTTTACGACTGCTTCGCAGCCGAACGGGGGCAAGCCCCCTCGCCACAGGGAGCGCCTTCACAGGTTCGATCAATGCGGGTTGGCGTGGCAGTCGTTGATGGCCGCGCGTTCGGCGCCGCCGAGGATGTTGAACAGCAGGTTCAGCGACAGCGCACTCAACGTCGCCATCGCAATGCCACTGTGGGTGATCGGACTCATCCACAACGGCAAGTGCGCGAAGAACTCCGGGCGCACCACTGGAATCAGCCCCATGCCGATGCTCACCGCCACCAGCAATTGATTGCGACGATCACCGATGTCGGCTTCCTGAAGAATCTTGATCCCGGTCGCAGCCACCATGCCGAACATCGCAATTGCCGCGCCGCCCAGTACTGCCGGTGGAATCGAGGCCACCAGGAACGCCGCTTTCGGCAGCAGGCTCAGCACCACCAGCAAACCGCCGGCAACGATGGTCACCGAGCGGCAACGCACGCCGGTCATCTGCACCAGGCCGATGTTCTGTGCGAACGAAGAGTGGGTGAAGGTGTTGAAGAACCCGGCGAAGAACGAGGCGCCGGCATCACACAGCAAGCCGCGACGGAGCATCCGTGGGCAGACTTCCTGGCCAGTGATTTTGCCCAGCGCCAGGAACATTCCGGTGGACTCGACGAAGATGATCACCACCACCAGGCACATGGACAGGATCGGTGCGAGTTCAAACTTGGGCATGCCGAAGTGCAGCGGGGTGACAATCTGCAGCCATGGCGCATCCGCCATGCCGCTGAGGTCGACCATGCCGATCAGCCCGCAGATCACGTAGCCCAGGCACATGCCGATCAGCACGGAAATATTGACCCAGAACCCGCGCATGAAGCGGTGAACCAACAGGATGGTGGCCAACACCAGCGCAGCGATGGCCAGGTAAATCGGTGAGCCGAATTGAGTGGCGCCAGCACCGCCGCCCGCCCAGTTGACGGCCACGGGGAACAGCGACAAACCGATCGAGGTGATGACTGTGCCGGTCACCAGCGGCGGGAAGAAGCGCACGACTTTAGACATGAACGGCGCGATGATCATGCCGAAGAACCCGGCGGCGATGGTTGCACCGAAGATCCCTTGCAGGCCGATCCCGGGCATGCCAGCCATGGCGACCATGCTGCCGACCGCGGCGAAACTGGCGCCCATCATCACCGGCATGCGGATGCCCATGGGGCCGATGCCCAGCGATTGCACGATGGTCGCGATCCCGGCCACCAGCAGGTCGGCGTTGATCAGGAAGGCGATTTCCTCACGACTCAGGCCGGCGGCTTGCCCGATGATCAACGGCACCGCGATGGCGCCGCCGTACATCAGCAGAACGTGTTGCAGGCCGACCAGAATCAGTTGAAAAAGGGGCAAACGCTGAATAGCGGGTGCGTCGGGGATGCGCGCTTCGGATAGCTCGGACATGCAACACCTCGGATCTTTTTTATTCTTGTAATTTTGTGCATCAGGGGGACCGCGGCGCGGCCGTTCGCGGGCAAGCCTCGCTCCTACAGGTATTGGGTCGGTCGCATCATTTGTGAACGACATAAATCTGTAGGAGCGAGGCTTGCCCGCGAAGCTTTTCAACGGTTAATTGGTCGGCGCTCCCTGAACGATCCACGCACCGATCAGGTCACGCTCCTGCTGGGTCATCTGGGTGATGTTGCCCAGTGGCATGATCTGGGTGGTGACGGCTTGCGCCTGGATCCGCGCGGCGTTCTGACGGATCTGCTCGGGGGTGTCGAACATCACACCGCCCGGCGCCGCGCTGAACAGCGGGCTGGTCGGTTTGGCCGAATGGCATACCGAGCAACGTTCCTGGATCACGCTGTGCACCTTGTCGAAACTCGGGCCGGCGTTGGACGCCTGGGCCGGTGCTTCGGCAGGCTTCGCAGCGGCAGGTTTGGCACCACCACCGACGGCGGTTTCCGGCAGCGGCTGGTACTCGATGGTCCCGGGTGCCTTGGCGACTTCAGGTGCGCTCGGCATTTGCGCCGGGCCCGTCACGTAAGCCAGGCAGATCATGCCAACAGCCGCGACAGGCAAGGTCCAGGCGAACTTGTGGCTGTCGTGACGGGTGTTGAAGTAGTGACGCACCAACACCGCCAGCACCGCGATCCCGGCCAGGATCAGCCAGTTGTATTGGCTGCCGTAGGTGCTCGGGAAGTGGTTGCTGATCATGATGAACAGCACCGGCAAGGTGAAGTAATTGTTGTGCCGCGAACGCAGCAAGCCTTTGGCCGGCAGTGCCGGATCGGGCGTGCGGTTCTCGGCAATCGCCGCTACCAGTGCGCGCTGCGCCGGCATGATGATGCGGAACACGTTGCCGACCATGATGGTGCCGATGATCGCGCCGACGTGCAGGTACGCACCACGACCGCTGAACACTTTGCTGAAGCCGTAAGCAGCACCAATGATCAGCACGAACAGGATGAAACCGAGCAGGGCAGGGCGTTTGCCCAGAGCCGAGTCGCAGAGGAAGGAGTAGACGAACCAGCCGACGAACAACGAGGCGATGCCCAGTGCGACCCCTTCAGGGCCGGTCAGGCTGCTGCCCGGTGCCAGCAGGTACAGCGTCGGGTTGGAGTAGAACACCACGCACAGCAGCGCGATCCCCGACAGCCAGGTGAAATAGGCTTCCCATTTGAACCAGTGCAGGTTGTCCGGCATGGTCGGTGGGGCCAGTTTGTATTTTTCCAGGTGGTAGATACCGCCGCCGTGGATCGCCCACAGATCGCCGGCCAGACCGCTTTTCGGGTTGACCCGATTGAGGTTGTTTTCCAGCCAGACGAAATAGAACGACGCACCGATCCAGGCCACGCCAGTAATCATGTGAACCCAGCGCACGCTCAGGTTCAGCCATTCCAACAGATGTGCTTCCACAGTCTTTACCTCTCGCCTGTCACTCTGTTGTCGAGTGATCAGACCTTCTCTTATTGGTGGGGGGCAAGGATCAAACGCTCATCCTCTTTGAAAAAATGCTCATCGCAGTTATTGCCTGTGCCACTGCGATCAACCACCAGGAAGTCATCCCGCTTTTCGATCGTCAGCACCGGATGGTGCCAAACGCCGCGATGGTAATTAATGCCCTGCCTGCCGTTGGTGACGAAGGCGCGGACCAAGCCTGATACAGGTTCATCGCCAAGTGGCGCGACCACGATCAGAAAAGGGTTGCCGAGCAGCGGAATGAAAGCCTGGCTGCCCAGCGGGTGACGCTCCAGCATGCTGACGGTCAGTGGCATGTCCTGCGCGTCTGCGCGGAAGATGCTGATGATCGCGTTGTCCTCTGGCGTGGCGGTTTCAACCGTCGCCAGTTTGTGAAAGCGCATGGTCGAACCGTTGTTGATCATGAAGTGATCGCGGCCAGAGGTTTCGATCACGTCACCGAAAGGGGCGAAGGCTTCTTTGGTCAGCGGTTCAATCGTCAGTGTGCGCATGCTGGTCTTCTTAATCTTTTGAATTTGATCGTTCCCACGCTCTGCGTAGGAACGCTGCCATGGACGCTCCGCGTCCACTGTGACGCGGAGCGTCACGGTATGCATTCCCACGCAGAGCGTGGGAACGATCTTCTGTTACTTCGCGACCTTGCCGAGTACGCGCAGACGACTCACACCACCATCCGGGAACACGTTCAGGCGGATGTGGGTGATCGGCCCCAGCGCCTTGATCTGCTCGGCGAAGGTGTGTTCGGCGTGCATTTCCAGTTTCTGCGCCGGCAGCAATTCGCGCCAGAACAGCGATTGAGTTTCGATCTGGCTGTCGGTGCCGCCCTTCACGAACGCGCCCTGGATCGAGCACGTGTCCGGGTAGTTGCCCTTGAAGTGCAGGGTGTCGACGATGATTTTTTCGATCTCGCCCGGATGACCCAGCGCGACGATGACCCAGTCATTGCCCGGCGTACGGCGACGTGCAGTTTCCCAGCCGTCGCCCATGTTGATGCCACGACCCGGGTTTAGGATGTTGCTCATGCGGCCGAAGTGTTCGTCGGAGCAGGCGAGGGCGCGGCCACCGTTGAGGGCGGCGGCCAGGTCAACCTGCTCGTTGTCGCCAACGGCCGACCAGTCGCGGTGCGGCACGCCGTACACACGCAGACGCGCCACGCCACCATCCGGATAGATGTTGAAGCGCAGGTGGCTGAAGGCCTGGTCGTTGCTGATTTCGTGGTAGTGGTGGCTGTTGCCTTGCAGCTCGACGGCGGACAGCACTTCAGTCCACTGGGTGTTGTCGTCCGGCTCGCCCGAGGCCAGGAAGCAGGCTTCCAGGGACGCCGACGGCGGGAAGTTGCCGGTGAAGAATGAAGTGTCGATGTCCACGCCTTTGATCGAACCCGGTACGCCCAGACGGATCACCGCGCTGTCGTAGCCTTCGAAGCGCTTGCGGCGCGACTCCCAGCCGTCCATCCACTTGCCGTTGTCATCGAACACGCCCTCTTTCCACACAGCCGGGGTCGGCTGGAACAGGCGGTTGGCATCAGCGAACCAGTCATCGGTGACCGAGATGATTTTGGTGCCCAGGCGGGCGTCGGCCAGGTTGACGAACTTCTCGAAAGGTACGGCGTAAGCTTTCATTCTTCTTGTCTGCCTTTAATTAGTTGGCTTGGGATGCTTGCAGCCCTGGGTGTTTTCGCGTTTTCAACACTCGGGGCTTTTTACAAGGGCTGCTCGCTATAGGGTCAGTAAACGGAACAGGGCGATCTTGTTGATCTCCGCCAGCGCGCATTTGAATTCGGTATCCGCCGAATTGTGAATGCGCGTTTCGAACGCCGCGAGGATCTGATGCCGGTTGCTGCCTTTTACCGCCATGATGAAGGGAAACTTGAACTTGGCCTTGTAGGCGTCGTTCAGCTCGGTGAAGCGCTGGAACTCTTCGGCCGTGCATTGGTGAATACCGGCGCCAGCCTGTTCATTGGTGCTGGCTTCGGTCAACTGGCCCTGGACGGCGGCTTTGCCGGCCAGGTCCGGGTGAGCGTTGATCAGGGCCAGTTGGCTTTGCTGATCGGCGCTCAACAGGATGTCGCTCATGCGCTGGTGCAGGGTTTCGATCTCGTCGATCGAAGCGTCCTGGCCCAGGTCGAGGGCCTTCTCGGCCACCCATGGCGAATGTTCGTAGATGTCGGCGAAGGCGTTGACGAAGGCTTCGCGGCTCAGGCTCGAGGGTTTGACGGTCTGGAAGGTGCTCATTTGGCAGCCCCTTGGTACGGGTGGGTTTCATGCCAGTGGCGAGCGATGTCGACGCGACGGCTGAACCACACCTGTTCATGACTTTTAGCGTATTCGATAAAGCGTTTGAGCGAGGCCAGGCGCGCCGGACGGCCGATCAGCCGGCAGTGCAGGCCGATCGACAGCATTTTCGGTGCTTCGGCGCCTTCGGCGTACAGCACGTCGAACGCGTCTTTGAGGTATTCAAAGAAATCGTCGCCCTTGTTGAAACCCTGGACCTGGGTGAAGCGCATGTCGTTGGTGTCCAGCGTGTACGGAATCACCAGGTGCGGCTTGCCGGTCGGGTTGTTCGGTTCCCAGTAAGGCAGGTCGTCGTCGTAGGTGTCGCAGTCGTAGAGGAAACCACCTTCTTCCATCACCAGGCGACGGGTGTTCGGACCGGTGCGCCCGGTGTACCAGCCCAGCGGACGTTCGCCGGTGATTTCGGTGAGGACGCGGATCGCTTCGAGCATGTGCTCGCGTTCCTGCGCTTCGTCCATGTACTGGTAGTCGATCCAGCGATAACCGTGGCTGCAGATCTCGTGGCCGGCATCGACCATCGCGCGGATCACGTCCGGGTGCCGCTGGGCGGCCATGGCCACGGCGAAGATGGTCAGCGGAATGTCGAATTCCTTGAACAGTTTAAGAATCCGCCAGACGCCGGCACGGCTGCCATACTCGTAAAGGGATTCCATGCTCATGTTGCGCGCGCCCTGCAGCGGCTGCGCCGAGACCATTTCCGAGAGGAAGGCTTCGGATTCTTTATCGCCGTGCAGGATATTGCGCTCGCCACCTTCCTCGTAATTGAGCACGAACGACAGGGCGATTCGGGCATTGCCGGGCCAGTGTGGGTGAGGAGGGTTACTGCCGTAACCGATCAGGTCGCGTGGGTAGTCAGCGCTCACTGCAGTCTTCCTTCTTGTTCGTTGACAGGTTGTGTGGCGGCCTGGCGATGAGATGACAGGCTGGCGTCACAGCGATGGGCTGATTGTATACAACTTTATGTTCACTTTGTAAGCCTGATTTTTTGCATTTTTGATGAGCTGTCATCTGAACATGTCATTGCAAGAAACCTGCCTGATTGGTCAGCTTATAGATGGAAGGTCTTCTGATCGTCTGGTTCGGCGACAGATTCGCCGCATTTCCGTGAATGGCAGGGGTAGCGCTAAAAATGTCGTTTTTATTGTGTACAATTTTTATGAAAAGTGTCTTAATCAATCGCTCGCCGCAGCGTTTCGTGCTCCGAACCGGTGCGGTCTCCTTTCAACTGACTTCGGGAGGCGCGAGGTCTGGCTGCTCCATGCAGGCAGGCGCGCAGAATCAATGGGACGTTTGACTACACACGTTTTGGACGCTGCACACGGTTGCCCGGGCAGCTCGATCAAGGTCGAGCTGTACCGCGTTGAAGGCTCGCAGCTGGAATTGGTCGCCAGCGCGATCACCAACAGCGACGGCCGTGTCGACGCACCGCTGCTGCAAGGCGATGACTACCGTTCCGGGGTCTATCAGGTTCAGTTTCATGCGGGCGATTACTACCGCGCCCGAGGCGTTCAGCTGCCGGAGCCTGCGTTCCTGGACGTGGTGGTGCTGCGTTTCGGCATCTCTGCGGAACAGGATCACTACCATGTGCCATTGCTGATCTCGCCTTACAGCTATTCCACGTACCGCGGCAGCTGATCCCCCAAGCAGCTGCCTCAACCTGGAAGCGACTGCGCATATAGCTTCTTTGGTCTTTCGCCCGCTCACACTGCGGGCTTTTTTTTGCTTTCTGTTTGAGCGAACTTATTGGGTTGCACCTCGCGAATAGCCTGCGAGGTGCGCACGTTTCTCTGTCAGCGTTCCTTGATGATGAAAACAGAAGGATTTCCAACGGGCATGTGCTGGACGCCGCCTATCAGCCATACCACGTCGCCCTTCGCATCGGCGGCAAGCAGCAACTGGTGGGCTTCGGCGCCGATTCGCGTCTTCAGTAGAGGGTCTGCAAGCTCTGGCACGGACGGCGGCTTGATTTCAATCGCGTCAGTCTCCACACGTCCCAGTTTCAGAAAGTAGACCTTGTTGTGATTGGGCCTTTTAAATACCACCGTCGGGGGAGTGAGCTGAACATTCTCAACGTTTGCAGGAAGGAAGACCTTGTAGCCGCTGTGGCTCAGTATCGAGGCGAGTAATAACGAAAGTCGACCCGGTGCGTTGGGCAACTCTGCGTAAAACTGCCAGGCATGAGTGCTCTCCGGTCTGAAGTTCAACTGCTGCAAGGGCACGATAGAATCCGGAGCGTGCAGTTCGACGATCCGTCTGGCGCCTTCATTGCCGGACGCAACAGGCAATATATCCAACGGGTCGCCGAGTCGTGGCACGCCGATGGTCGATTTGCCCTCCCAGTGGCGAAAGGTTTGCTTCATTCGGGCCAAGCCGCTGCCGTTGAACTCCTCCGACTCACTGGATAGCTCAAATAATCGCTTGGCGACGGCGCGCGAAGTCGGTTCCGTGAAACCCTTGTAAACATCCGCGACCTGTTGCGTCAGTGTTTTCTCAAAGAGACGAGCAGCGCCGTCGACTTTCCGCGTATTTGTGCCAGCCTGGTGGCTGGTGGCGACGGGTTGCAACGAAGGTGCTTCGTGCAGCATGCGTTCGAATGCCTCGAAGCGCGAGGGTGCAAATCCCGGGTGTTGAATGAAAACGAGGGGTAGCTGATCGGCCATCGGCCCCTTCGGCACGATCGGGTAATGGAGCTGACCGATCTTTATGGATTCCACCGATTCAGGTTTGGTTATTTTCCCCCAGGATGCCCACAAATACGGGTTTTCATTCAAGGTGGCAGCTGGTTGGCTGTTATCTGCCACGGTGTCGGACGCCTCGGCATTTTCATCGAGGCGAGGGCGCTTGCCCGGCGTGGGGCCTGACTCTTCAGCGTCTGAGGCTGTGGTGTCGATTGCCTTGCGTTGCCAAAGCGTCATCCCGTCAATGCCTTCGAGTACCGGGCCCGAAGGGGTCAATTCGCTCGTCGAGGACGCCTGATAATCACCGTCGGTATTTTTTCGAACCATGACCGTGCCTTCGTCTGCAAGGTCGACATAGGTTCTTCTCAGCTTGTCGTAGCGCAGGCCGTTGGCATCGGGAGGCGTCAGTTTGTCGGCCAGGTGCCGGGGAATGATCTCCAGCGTTTCCGGCCTCGCGGGTACGCTTGCGGTTGGAAGAACCATGCCCTCCCTGGCGATTCTCCACTGTGGCTGGCCAGGAACTTTCTTGAGGATCGGGCCCGGTTGGTCTGGGGCAAATGGGAGGGGAACTTGATAATCGCCTCTAGCGTTTGTTCTGATCAGAAAAATGCCTTCCTCTCCAATATCAGCGTAAAGCTGTTGCCGGCTGCTCATGAACAGCCCGGTGTCGGCGATCTTGAATAGTTCATCGACCTCGTTTCGAGGCCAGGAAATCATTTTGGCAGCGATCTCGGCGGCGCTTGTAGCGTTAACTGGCATGTCGGTAACGACGACAGGCTGACGAGGCAAGGTACGTTGCGATGAACTTGACACATTGGTGTCGGCAACGGGATTGGCGTCTCCCAGCGGTCTGCCGACCGTTGCGGCGTGATCGCCGCCCCGTACCCGACTATTTTCTGACGAAGACCTTGGAAGGGTTGTCGAAGTGTCGGGTGTCTTGGAAGTTAAAGCTCTTTTTGGCGGTTTAGCCATGAATAGTGTTCCTTGATAATTAAATAAGTTGGTGGTGCTTAAACGATAAAGATCGAAGATCTGATAAGGGGCTTTAGTGAATGGTGGCTGTAAATGAAAATGGCCGGTATTAACGCTCTCTGATAATAAAAACGGACTGCCATCCTGATGGGGCTGTTTGAAATCCACCTAATAGCCATACGATGTTGTTCTGCTGGTTGGCGGTGGTGAGTGCTTGCAGGGCGTCATTACCGACCTGTGAAACTAAAGACGGGTCAGCAAGTTCTGGCGCCGGAGACGGGTTTATTCCGATCGCATTTCTTTCAGCGATACCTAGTTTCAGGAAATAAACCTTGTCGTGATCGGCACGTTTGAATACCAGCACGGGATTTCGATGCTCATTCAGTAACGGAAACACCTCATACCCATTGCGGGTCAACGCGGTGCTGACTAGACGCTTGAGGTTGTAGTCAGAGCGATTTGCAACAAAGGTGTCCCATTCCATCTGAAAATGTTTCGGGAGGAAGTCCAGCCTGTGTAAGGGATCGCCAAATGTCGGAGGCACCATGGAAATGATTTTCCCCTCACGATCCATGCGCGAAGCGACAGGCAATAAGTCAATTGGATTCTCGAGTTTTGCATCAAAGATGCCCGCCTGTTCCTTCCAATGATCGAGGGTGAGTGTGGTGGTATATAAACCCTCTCGGGCGATCACTTCGGAATCCCCTGAATGTTCAAATAGCTTTTTTGCGACAGCTCGCGAGGTGACCGGTGAAAAGTCCGGGAATACATCCGAAACAGATTCCGTCATCGGTTTTTCAAACAATCGGCGGGTGCTATTCACAATCCATTTGCCGTCGCTATTCAGAACTACCGGTACAGGTTGTAACCAGGGTTTTGCGTGCAACATCTGTTCGAACAGATCGAAGCGAGAGGGTGGGAATTCGGGGTGCTGGAGGTAGTTCAAGACTTTTTGTACGTTTTTTACTTCGGGTACCGTTTGATAATGAAGTTCTCCGATTTGAATGGATTCGTTTGCAAGGGGCTTGTTGACCTTTCCCCATGAGACCCACAGGTACGGATTTTCATTTATCGGATGGGTGGGATAGAGGGGAATAATCTGTTGCGCGGGTCCGGTTGTGTCTGGCTGCTCTTCATTCCCCTCCAGGCGCTGACGCTTGCTCGGACCGGCACCGGCCTCTTCAACGACAGATGACTGCTGGCGAGCGGTCCGTTGATCAGTGGTCTGCGTCTGAGGTTTACGTCGCCAGAACTGCGTCAGTCCAATCCTCTCGAGTAAGGGGCCGGAAGGCGTCCATTCCTGGCCGAAGGTTGCCTGATAATCGCCATTCGCGTTTCTGGCGACTTGAACAATGCCCTCGTCCAGCAAATCGACATAACTTCGCAGGTTGTGCCAGCGTATTCCGAGCTTATTGGCGGCCGGTAGTTTTTTAACCACGAGCGGATTTTTGATGAGATGGACAGGCGCAGCAACGGTCGTGGCGGTCGCGTGCGAACCCCCTGCTCGCACGTCTGGAGCTGACGGCAAAACGGCCCACAGTGGCTTGCCTTCGACTTTTCTCAGCACCGGCCCCGCATGGTCAGGGGCGAAAGGGAAATAGACTCGGTAATCGCCGTTGGCGTTCGGCTCGACGCTGCCAATGCCTGCGTTTTCAAGATCGGCATATAACCTTTGCTCCTTGCTCATGAAGAGCCCTGTGTCAGCGACTCGAATCAGTTGATCTACCTGTTCACGGGGCCAGGACACCAGGTTTTCGGGTTGCACGAAGGGGCCGGCGGTGTGGCCAGGCATGTTGGTGACGACAACGGGCGGTTGTTGAGAAGTGTCGCCTGGCAAGGTATTTGGGGCACGGGTGTCTGTAGGGTTTTCGCCTCCACGCACAGGCGTGTCAGCACGGCCGGATGAGCCGACCCTGGCCACGTCATCCTCAGGAGAGGGTCTGGGGAGGGTCGATGAAGTGCCAAGCGTATTGGGACTGGAAACTTTCCTGGGTGGTTTAGCCATGACCTTAGTTCCGATAAATAATCTGGTGAAGGTCTAAATCAGTATGTGCACCTGAAACAGACGAAAAATTAATTGGGTGAAAAACAGGGCTCGTGAAGGTGCACGGCCCTGGACATCACAGTGGTTAGTTTTGATTGGATCAGCTGTCGAGAGGCTATAAATATTTATAGGGTGTGGCGGTATTTGCTACAAAAGGCTTCAACTTAATAGTGATATTTGTCTTGAGCAGGCTCTATAAAAGTTTGCACGTGTCTAGAAGTATCCGCAGATTGGCGGCGCTTACAGGCGGGGTGGCGTTGATGCCAAACTCCATTAATTCATAACAGTGTTCGAGTTGGTGCGCGCACCGGTGCAGAGGCACCAGGTCGGCGTAAAGGACAGTACGGGACTTGTCGGTATCAAGTATCCAGCGACGATCCGACAGGTTGTAAGACAGACTGCCGGCAGAGCCATCCCTCATTGCTATGTTTCGAACGACAACGTCTTCCATTTCCAACGATGTCAGTTCTGCCGATAGGGCTCCTTCGTTCAGAAGGGGGCCTTTAAAGTACCTGCCATCCAGCGAGTCAATGTAGATCTCGTCAAAATCAAGATCGACTTTGTAGACAACCCCGTCCGGGGTGATGACACGTATTTGATCGATCAAATCTTGAGGATCGTCGTAGTGAGGAAGACGAATGACGGTATGTCCGATCAGCAGATGGTTATCCACCCGTTTGATGCGGGTGTAGGCGAGGCCTGTTGCATCGAATTCCCAGGTAGACGCCGACTGCGATTTGACGGTGGCGTTCGCTCGAGCACCTGGCGTTGAAATGCTTAACGTCATTTCGGAGCTGAGGTGGACAAGGTACGTCGAGCCGTCGCCCTCTAGATGTTCAATGGCTGTTTGATCCGGGTAAGCGACAAGTTTGACGCATTTCTCTCGGTTGCCCAGCTGATGAGCTTCGTTGTCCATGGGTTGACGGTAAATATACTTTCCATCTCTGGCCGCTAGTGGCAGCGGCACCTCGCGGGTGCGCTCCATCGGGCCGTTTATCTCGAACTGATCGTTTGAAAACGCTGTATCGGGTAAGGAGGGTGGGTCGACTCTATAAGAAACACCATCATTCATGATCAGAATAAAATGTTGGTTCAATATTTTTGTGGGGCGCGTTAATCGGCTTGTGATTCTATGGTCTCCGCTCCAGGTAGAGCTGGCCAGGTTTTTTATAGTCAACCGCTTACTGTCAAAGTGAAAGGTCATGCCGCATTCTTTATACATGATGCGATCGAAATCAGGCTGGCGCATCAAGTCTACGTTGTAGTAAGCCTCGGCCCGGGTCAGTTCATGGCTGGCATAATCCAGGTAAAGGGTTGCAAGGGTGTTTGTGCTTCGTTGTTTTACGGCTAGGGTCGTATGCTCATTGATTCTCGACAGGCAATAGCTCGTGTCTTTGTCGTGTGCGACCGTGTATTCACGGTTGTAAAGAATGAGCGGATTTTGGGTTATTCCCTGTTGGGTAATGACGGTTTTAATGTCGAGCGGGTCAGCCGCCTCAATGGTTTCAGGAAGTTCAGGCATCAAATGAAAGCCGTCCTTTGTAAGGAAAGTCAGCTTTCTGTTCTGCAGTTGTCGTTGATTGTTGACTGTTTTGTAGACGCCCTTGATGTACACATCCCTCTCGCTGATGTCGTCGAGATCAAATCCTGAGGTGATGACCAGTTCCTGTTCTTCAATCTTCCAGCTTTTAATCAGGTCCATTCGCCAGTCAAGTGCAATGACGCTCTCGTCCACGCCATCTTCAGTAATAAATACGTTGCCGGATTTATGGGCAACCGCATAGTGATCCTTTCCAGGCCCTCCGGAGGCTGAGCCTTGATTGTTCAGAAGATAGATTTTGTCATCCCCGGCGCCCGCCTCAATGGTGTCGCGACCCCGAGACTTGATAATGTTCGGCCCATCGGTACCTATGACCTTGTTTTCCGCGCCCGCCAGAGTTTCAACGTTCTCGATGCTCTCCAGAAGCGTGTGTCGATAGTTAAAACGGCTGTCGTTGCTCTGGTCACGGGTGATGATCGAAAGCCGCCCATCGTCCAGATCGATGAAGTATCCGAATCGTTGCCGGTTGCGCTCGGGATAGCTGCCGCTGAGGACTAACGTGTCGTTGCCCAAACCACCTTTCAATGAAGTGGGTAGAGGGTCTTTTGGGCCGTTTTTGAGGAGTTCGGCGGCACCCTCGAAAACGAATTCATCATCTTTTTCGCCCCCGGTCAGGTTCTTGATACCTGCGCCGTAATAGAATCTGTTCGGCTTTTTTTCAATGCCAAGAATGGTGTCGTTTCCGCCGCCAATAAACCACACCGCTCCTTTGTTCTCTCCGGGAGTGCCAAACTCCGCACCGGGCATATCCGCAGTCACTCCGTTGCGCGCATCAAGGGTGTCGTCACTGTCAATAACATGCGGTTTCTGGACGGTTTTATAAGTGTAGTGTTGGGCATCCCAATCGAAGCTCGGCACCCGTGTCGGCGTCAGTTCTACCGTAAATTTGCCGTTTACAATGACCTCGGTACTGTCTTTTAAACTGCCTTCCAGTAATTTTCGGGCGGTCGCTTGTAACAACCGCGAATGTTCAACGGTGGATTTGGCAATCGCGTGGCGAGTTTGTATGTTTTCGTCGGGGCTGATTCCCCAAAAGGCGAACCAGCCCGTGCGCAGGCGCTCGTGGGTAGTGAGCTCTATGTAATCATCGATATCGTCGACAACGCGTACTGCCGCATAGACCTGGGAACCCGCAACCAGCAGAAGTCCGGCTGCCAACCCTACCGGGCCGATAAAGGAGAAGCCTGCCAACGCTGCGGCACCCAAAATCAATGTCATTGCCGCGCTGGTCACGCTCAAGCCTGCGGCGACATAGTGATCCATGGCTTCTTTGCCTGTCGCCGTCGCTGCATGGTTAAAGGATTTAACGGCGGAAATAACATCGAAGGGTAACGTCAGTGCGCTTGCGATCAGGCCCGCACCACGCCCCAGCCGAACGCCGAAGCTGGTTTTGGCAAAATCCTTGTAAGCATTTTGGCCTGCCTCGATCATGTATTTTGCTTGTTTCGTTACGGCAACTTCGACGGCTAACGAAGTGACTTCCGCTGAAGTGCTAAGGCTGTTGAATACAACTTCGCCGTGATCTTTTCGTGCAATAGCGTCTTGCAGTCCACGCAGGCCGCTATAAATACCAAAAGCTTGAAGCCCGGTGCCCATGCTGACCATGCTGCTACTTTTGACCCGGTTCACCCAGACAGGTGTACTTTTGGACAGGTGTGCGTGGCGTATATCAAGCTTCTGCGCCGCGTTCAGAAGTTTGTCCAGTTTGTGTCGGTACTGTTCAGGGTCGGCAGGGGTATCGAGTTTCTCACTTAGCAGGGGCGGAGCCGTTAACGGGCGTTGCGACGCCATCTCAAACAGTAATGAGGGGAGTGCGTAATCGTCCCTTGTTCCGGTGGAGCGCAGGCGGGCTTCAATGGACAAAGGGTCAAACTGCAACGAGTTGACAAAAGACCGTTTGGGATGGCGAAAGAACGTGTTTTGACCGTTCAATCTCTCACCCTTTGATGTCGCACCCAGCGCATCGAGTGCGCATCGGGTAATCGAATGGGAGCCTATCTTGATAGGGCCGAACAGCTCATCTATAACGCTGAGCTGGCTTTTATTGACGTTTGTTTGTTGTGGGGCGGAGGTGATACTTTCTTCGCCGAAATCAATAGTGGTCGGTGAGGATTCATTGGCGTGCAGGTCAATGTCCGTAACTTCGACGGCATTATAGTGATCAGGGTCGGGTGATTGGAAAACAATTGCCATAAGAACTTCCTTTTCCAGGCGTTGTGTGCGAGGTCGCAGCGCCATGTTAGGGGGAGTTCTGAAAAGACAACTATATATATTTATATCGCGTGTTGCTGTTTGTTGCGAGGTGGGGGTGGGTTGTTGCCATCCTTGGCAAACAATTATTAGTGCGGTGACGTCAATAAAATCTTATGAAATTAAGCTTTCGAGTTTTATCGCGATCCGTTTAGTGATTGCTCAATAAGGAAGCCGCGCCCGCTCCACTGAAGAGTCCTGCGCTCACCCGGTTAAACCAACTTTGTCCCTTGCCACTGCGTAAATATTTCGCCGCCCCATGCGCACCCAGCCCATAGGCCAACTTGCACAGCAGATCCAGCACGGTCCAGGTCGCAATCATCACCAGCAATTGCGGCAGGAACGGTTGTTCGGCGCTCAAAAACTGCGGCAGAAAAGCAGCAAAGAACAAAATGTCTTTCGGATTGCTCGCGCCTAATACGAATGCACGCCCGAACAGGGCTCGAAAGCGCGGCACCGGCGCCGCCTGGGGCACTTCAGCGCCTACCGATGGCTGGCGCGACTGTTGCCAGCTCTGCCAGGCGAGGTAGAACAGGTACAGCGCACCGACGATTTTCAGCGCACCGAACAGCTGTTCCGACGCCAGCAACAGCGCGCCCAGACCCAGCGCCGAGGCACTGAGCAAGCAGATCGAAGCAATCACACCACCCAAAAATGCCGGATAAGACCGGCGCAAACCGTAATTCAGACTGTTGCTGATCATCAGCAAAGACAGGGGCCCCGGGATCAGGATCACCACCAGCGCAGCGCCGCTGAACAGCAGCCAGGTTTCCAGACTCATCACTTTCCTCCCTTTGTGCAAAAGCCCCACCCGACGGGGTGAGGCTGATTTGAAACGCTTACGGCGTAGCGCTTACAAGAAAATAAACTTGGCGATGAAGATCGCGCACAACACCCACAAACTGACGGAAATTTCCTTGTGCTTACCGGTGAAGGCCTTCAGCACCACGTAAGTGATAAACCCCAGCGCGATACCATCGGCGACCGAGAAGGTCAGCGGCATCATGATCGCCGTGACGATCGCCGGAATGCTGTCGGTCGCTTCGTCCCATTCGATGTGCGCCATGCCGCCCATCATCAGCATCGCCACATAAATCAGCGCACCGGCGGTTGCATAAGCAGGGATCATGCCCGCGAGCGGTGCGAAAAACATGGCGGCAATAAATAGCACACCTACGGTGACGGCGGTAAGACCAGTCCGGCCACCCGCCGCTACGCCAGCGGCACTTTCCACATAGCTTGTGACTGGCGGGACGCCGACCACCGCACCAAACACGCTGGAAGCACTGTCGGCTTTCATGGCGCGAGAGAGGTTTTCGATCCGGCCGTCAGCGTTCACCAGGTTGGCGCGCTGGGCGACGCCCATCAGGGTGCCGGCGGTGTCGAACATGTGCACGAAGAGGAAGGCCAGCACCACGCTGATCATGCTGACGTTGAACACGCCGGCAACATTCATGGCCATCCAGGTGGGCGCCAGGCTTGGCGGGGCAGACATGATGCCTTCGTAGTGGACGAGGCCCAGACCCCAGCCCGCGAGGGTCACGGTGATGATGCTGATGAGGATCGCACCGAACACTTTGTGGTAGCTGAGCACGGCAATCATCAGGAAGCAGATGGCAGCCAGCAACGGGCCGGGCTCGCGCAGGGAACCGAGCTTGATCAGGGTGGCCGGGCTATCAACGACGATGCCGGCGGTTTTCAGGCCGATCAACCCAAGAAATAGCCCCACGCCGGCGCCCATGGCGTAGCGCAGACTCACAGGAATGCTGTTGAGCAACCATTCGCGAATCCGCGAAAAGGTCAGGAACATGAACAACACACCGGAAACAAACACCGCGCCAAGGGCTGTTTCCCAGTTGTAGCCCATGGTGCCGACCACGGTGTAAGTGAAGAAGGCGTTCAGCCCCATGCCCGGTGCCAGGCCGACCGGCCAATTGGCATACAGGCCCATCAACAGGCAACCCAGTGCGGCAGCGATACAGGTCGCAACGAACGCGGCACCGTGATCGATCCCGGCGTCGGCCATGATGTTGGGGTTGACGAAGATGATGTAAGCCATGGTGATAAAGGTTGTCAGACCGGCAATCAGCTCGGTCTTCACCGTGGTGCCGTGCAAGCTGAGTTTGAAGATGCGCTCAAGCAAGCCATTGCGTAACGGCGGCGAGAGTTCCAGCGTCGGGGCTTCGGATTTGCGGCTTTCCACAGCGAATACTCCTCAAGAGTTTTATTGTTATTTCCAGGGCCGGACCCATGAGGGTGGCAGCGGCCCTTTGAGGCATTTGCGAATTTGTTGACCGGCTGGTCAGAAACTCGCACGAAATGGATTATGCTTTTGTATACAAATAAAGCAAATAATGTTTTTGATTTTGTAGACGAAAAGATTGGCAATAGGGATATATCGCCGGGAGGGATGTTTTCGCGAGCCGTCTACCGCCAGTGTGCGGGCGAAAAAAAACCGGCGATCGGCCGGTTTTCTCTGTTCGGGATTTGCAGTGTTGGTGCGGGCCTCATCGCGGGCTTGCTCGCGAAGACGTCAGTCAGCGCACCACAAAACCATCAGGCCGCAGCAAACCGCTTATCCAGATAATCAATAATCACCTTGGACTCATACATCCAGGTGGTCTGCCCATTTTCTTCAATGCGCAGGCACGGCACCTTGATCTTGCCGCCTTGCTCCAGCAGGGTCTGGCGATCCTGTTCGTTGTTCTTCGCATCGCGCAACGCCACTGGCACATTCAGGCGACGCAGGGTGCGACGGGTTTTCACGCAGAACGGGCAGGCGTGAAACTGATACAGCGTCAGGTCCTTGGCGGCCGTTTCGACCTGGGCCTGAGCGGCGGCGGGGCGCTGCTTCTTGCCTGGGCGGGTAATGAAGTCGATGAAGATGATCAGTTGGCCAAGGCCGACACGAAGCGCTTTTACGAACACGGAATAAGCCTCACAGGGCGAACGGAAGGCGCGCAGCTTACCTGATTTTTCACAGGCGAAAAAAAACCGGCGATGAATGCCGGTTTTCTTCATGTAACGAATTACTTGATCAGGCTGAGAAACTCGCTGCGAGTGGCGGCGTTTTCGCGGAACTCACCCAGCATCACCGACGTGATCATCGACGAGTTCTGTTTCTCCACACCGCGCATCATCATGCACATGTGCTTGGCCTCGATCACCACCGCAACGCCCAGGGCGCCGGTGACTTGCTGGACCGCATCGGCGATCTGGCGGCTGAGGTTTTCCTGGATCTGCAGGCGGCGGGCGTACATATCGACGATCCGCGCAACTTTCGACAGGCCCAACACTTTGCCGCTCGGGATATACGCGACGTGCGCCTTGCCGATAAACGGCAGCAGGTGGTGTTCGCACAACGAGTAGAGCTCGATGTCCTTGACCAGCACCATTTCGCTGTTGTCGGAGCTGAACAAGGCACCGTTGGTGACTTCTTCCAGTGTCTGTTCATAGCCGCGGCAAAGGTACTGCATGGCTTTGGCGGCACGCTTTGGCGTGTCGAGCAGGCCCTCGCGGGAGACGTCCTCGCCAAGTTGACCAAGGATGGCCGTGTAATTCTGTTCCAGGGACATGAAACTACCTGTGGGGATTTTCGCAAAGGGCAAGGGTACGGTGGCAAACACGGCGCTGCAAGCGTGAAGCGACAGCTTTACTCGTCGCGACCTTCCATCATGGTCCGTTTGAGCATCACATAAACCGCTCCGGCGCCGCCGTGTTTCGGTTGGCACGAGGTGAAGCCGAGCACCTGGGAATGCTGACGCAACCATGTGTTGACGTGGCTTTTGATCATCGGCCGCTTACCGTCCAGACGCACGGCTTTGCCGTGGGTGACGCGCACGCAGCGGATTTCGAATTTGGTCGCTTCGGCCAGAAACGCCCAGAGGGTTTCCCGGGCTTTCTCCACTGTCATGCCATGCAGGTCGAGGCTGCCTTCGAACGGAATCTGTCCGACCTTGAGCTTGCGCATCTGGCTTTCCTGAACACCGTCACGGGCCCACATCAGCTCGTCTTCCGGGCCGACGTCGATCACGAACTGATCGGACAGACCATCAACGGTGGTGGCATCGGTGCGAACAGTCGCGGCCTGGCGCAGCTTGGCGATTTGCGCGCGGTCGGCCTTGGGTTTGCCGGTTTCGGCGCGATCGTGCTTGATCGGCTTGACGCCTTGGATCGCACTTTTGAACAGGGAAAAATCGTCGTCTTGCATGTCAGCCTCCGCGAAGGGCGGCCAGTTTACCCAAGTCGAGGCGCTATCCATAACAATTGAGGCCCGCCAAAACGCCGGGCCTTCGATTCAATCGTGTTTTTTCATCAGGTGCGGGGACATGTTCAGCTCTCGCGACTGGCGCGAACGACGCCGGCAACGACGCCACAGCCACACACCGATATAAAGTACGAACAGGCCAACCGCCAGAATGATCGCCGAGCCCAGCGGGCTGGCATTCAATTCGCCCAGGGCCGGGGGACGGCCGAGCAGGCTGGCGGCACCGGCCATGGCCAGCAACACACCGCACGTCGCCAGCAAGGCAGCAAAGGCTGCGCCGAATCGAAAACGCCAGTTGCGTTGGCCCTTGGGCCGCAAGCGGCGTGCATCAAAACCATCGGATAACTTCATTCCGACCTTCCTCAATGGGTATCGGCCCTTCGACCGGGAGTTGTCCGGGTTGTTCCTGAGGCTAAGTCAATTGCAGCAAATGAGAGGCTTTTGCGGATGAGCGGCGGTATTGACCGCTCTTCGAGGCCAATCAGATCAGTTCGTGAGTGAGCGCAAGGGTGGCGAAGTTGTCCGCCATGATCGCCATTTCGGTCTGTTGAACGTGCTCGGCGCTGAGTACGCCACCCTTGTAAGGCAAATCCCGAGTCGCGCAGGCGTCTTCAACCAGGGTGCAGCGAAAGCCCAGGTTCTTCGCCGCACGCACGGTGGTGCTGACACTGGAGTGACTCATGAAGCCGCATACGATCAGGTCCAGGGAACCAAGGGTCTGTAAGCGTTCCAGCAATTCGGTGCCGTGAAACGCACTCGGCAGCAGTTTGCCGATAATGGTTTCGTCCGCCTGTGGCTCAAGCCCCGGAATGAATTCACCGCGTTCACCCTGTGGATCGAACAGCCCGCCGACGGTGCCGAGATGGCGCACATGCACGATCGGACGACCGGCTGCACGGGCAGCGGCCACCAGTTGCTTGATGTTCGCGACGGCAGCATCCATGCCGGTCAGGGCCAGCGGGCCGCTGAGGTATTCTTTCTGGGCATCGATGATGACAAGGGTCGCATGACCCAGATTGGCTGCTGCGTAACCGCGGCCGCTGAGTTGAAACATCGTTTTTGGAACGGACATTCTGGGGCTCCTTGGAGTGGGGCTTTTGCGACATTGTCCTCTGGCTGAGCGGTTCTGTGAATCGCTACTATCGTAGGCGCCGTCATTGCTGGCGTGCAGCCTTGTCAAGATGCCGGTTTTGTTCAATAGCCAACGGCAAAAATGGATGTGTCCTACATCTGATCCGCTGTTTTCCTGCGTCGTCGTGGCGTGTTTTGGCTGTTAGAATCGCCAGTCGTTTTTTTTGGAGTTTGCCCCCATGATCACTTCCCGCCTTCGTACCCTGCGTGACCATATCCGTTGGGCCGTCAGCCGCTTCCATGGGGAGGATCTGTTTTTCGGCCATGGGACCGACAACGCCTGGGACGAAGCGCGTCAGCTGGTGTTGGGGGCCTTGCACTTGCCGTGGGAAATCGCCGACAGCTACCTCGACTGCAATCTGGAAGAGGACGAGCTGGTCAACCTTCAGCGCATGCTCAAGCGCCGCATCAAAGAACGCATTCCGACTGCCTACCTGCTGGGCGAAGCGTGGTTTTGCGGCATGTCGTTCATCGTCGACGAGCGCGTGTTGATCCCGCGCTCACCGATTGGCGAGCTGATCGAAAAACGTTTTGAACCCTGGGTGGGCGCCGAGCCTGCGCGGATTCTCGACCTGTGCACCGGTTCCGGTTGCATCGGTATCGCCTGCGCCTACGAGTTCCAGAACGCCGAAGTGGTGCTGGCCGACTTGTCGTTCGAAGCGCTGGAAGTGGCCAATCAGAACATTGAACGCCATGGCGTTGATGAGCGGGTCTACACCGTTCAGGGTGATGGGTTTGATGGCTTGCCGGGTCAGCGTTTCGACCTGATCGTGTCGAACCCGCCTTACGTCGATGCGGAAGATTTCGCCGACATGCCGGACGAGTATCAGCATGAACCTGAGCTGGGCCTGGCCTGCGGTGATGATGGTCTGAACCTGGTGCGACGGATGCTCGCTGAGGCAGCGGATCACTTGACCGAGAAGGGCTTGCTGATAGTTGAAGTGGGCAACAGCCAGGTTCACGTCGAGACGCTGTACCCGGAAGTCGACTTCGCCTGGCTCGATTTCGAGCGCGGCGGGCATGGTGTGTTCATGTTGAGCGCGGAACAGTGCCGCGATCATCAGGCCCTGTTCGCTTCCCGCGTCTGATTTTAGGACGCTTCGCGGGCAAGCCTCGCTCCTACAGGTCTTGTGGGTGCCGTATCATTTGGGCACGACACCAATCCTGTAGGAGCGAGGCTTGCCCGCGAAGGCCGCGCCGCGGTCTCAGATCATTACCGGTGCGTAGCAATCCAGATCAACAACCCCGCCTGAAACACCGCAAACGCCACCAGGCACGTAATGGTAAAGCGCAGCCCGGCGTCTTCACGCTTGTACTTGCTGACCTTCTCTTCGTGCTTCTTCAGCTTCACTTCCTGCTCGGCCAGATTCTGCTCGGCCTGCTGAAGCATCTGCGCGGCTTCTAGGATTTCCACCACTTGCAGCTTTTCGCTGTTCCAGTCACCGACCAGGTCTTCGACCCGAACTTCTTTGACGCTGCCTTTCAAATGCTGGGCGTCGGCGTAGACCACTTCAAAACCATGGGCCTTCAGGAAGTGATCGCGGCGCAGGCGGGTGTCTTCGTTCAACGCATCTTTATTGTTCAGGTCCGTGCCGTCGACGGTGTAGCCGGGCCAACGCTTCTTCGCCCAGGTGATGCCTTGGGCGGCCATGAACCGGCCGATGCCACGGTTCATCGGTTCAATCTGCAAGCCGCTCTCGGGCTCGAAATGCACGCGCTTGGCGGTGTGATCGACCCACACGTCCAGATTATTCTGCTCTTTGCGCACGCGCTGGCCGGGCAGCTTGATGCTCATGCGCATCAGGCTGTGGTCCTTGCTGTGGCGGTCGGCGTAACCGAACTCGACAAAGCGCAATGGTCGCCCACCGGTATTGCGGTCGGTTTGCAGCGGCGCCAGACGGAGCATCTTGTGGTGCTCGACGTGAACGTCCGCCCACGGCAGTTCGACCGCTGGCGGTGCGTCTTTTTCAGCGGTCGTGTCGGGTGAAGTCTGGGTATCAGTCATAACGGCGAGATCCTGTCCAAGCTCTGCTTGTCGTCAGTCATAACGCTGGCGACAAAGGCTTATCGGCCGTTTTTTTCAAGACTGGAGGGCAAACAGCGCTTAACTGGTGCGAAGTCCGTCAATAAACCCGAGGATTCGCGCGCCGAGTTCGGCGGCCAGTGGCAATTGCGGGTCCTTGTAAGAGGCCATTTGCCTTTTGACGTCGTTGGGCACGATGCGCATGACGTGGTTCATACCTTCGATCAGCGCCAGTTCGGCGTCCGGTTTGGCTGCCTTGAGCATCCTGGCGTCGCCGACGCCGACCTGGATGTCGTTGCTGCCCTGGATGATCAACGCCGGCATCTTCAATTTGCCGAACGCCGCCGCCGGGTCCTGGCGGAACAGCGAAATCAGATAAGGCTGCACGCTGGGGCGGAAAATCACCTGCAACTGCGGCGGCACATTGTCGTCGGTTTTTCCGGCCTTGAGGCTGTCGAGCAGTTCATTGCTGCGCAGCATCAGTGGCGGTGGCAGACGATTGCTCAATTGCTGACGCAACACCTGATCGATCGGCCGGGCGCTGCCAGACATCGAGATGACCGCTGCGGCATCGACGCTGGGCGCCGCGAGGCTGGCGATCAAGGCGCCTTCGCTGTGGCCCAGCAGAATCAGCTGGCCAAAGCGCGGATCGGTTTTGAGCTTGCGGCCCCAGGCCTCGGCGTCGGCGACATAGGCCTCCACCGACAAATTGCGCTCGTCCGGCGTCGCCGCAAGGCTCGCCGCCACGCCGCGCTTGTCGTAACGCACGCTGGCGATGTTGTGTTTGGCCAGCACCCAGGCCAGCCGCTTGAGGCTGTCGTTACGTCCGCCGTCAGGGTTGTTTCCGTCACGATCCGTAGGACCGGAGCCGGAAATGATCAGGACAACCGGAACCGGTGTGTCGGATTTCGGCAACAGTAAAGAGCCGAAAAGCTCCCCGGTGCCGGTATCCAAAGTGATCGGGCGTTGCAGGACAGTGGCCTGGGCAAAGCCGGTTAACAGGGTAAGGCTCAAGGCTAGAACTCGCAGCATCATCACGCCATCATTCACAAAGGTGCCGGTTGGACTCGCGGGCACCCATAAGGTTCGAGGATGAACTACTTGGGTAGCCTGCGTATACTGGCGCGCATTACGTATTCAGGTTCATTTCACGGAGCGTCCTGCATGTCCGGCAATACCTACGGCAAGCTGTTCACTGTCACCACCGCGGGCGAAAGCCATGGTCCGGCGTTGGTCGCCATTGTCGACGGCTGCCCGCCGGGGCTGGAGATTTCCCTGGAGGATCTGCAGCGCGACCTGGACCGCCGCAAGCCCGGCACCAGCCGCCACACCACGCAGCGCCAGGAAGCGGACGAAGTCGAAATCCTCTCCGGCGTGTTCGAAGGTCGCACCACCGGTTGCGCCATCGGCCTGTTGATCCGCAATACCGACCAGAAGTCCAAGGACTACTCGGCGATCAAGGATCTGTTTCGTCCGGCCCACGCCGACTACACCTATCACCACAAATACGGCGAGCGCGATTACCGCGGCGGCGGTCGCAGCTCGGCGCGGGAAACCGCCATGCGCGTGGCGGCGGGTGCGATTGCCAAGAAATACCTGGCCTCCCAGGGCATCGTCATTCGCGGCTATATGAGCCAGCTCGGCCCGATCGAAATCCCGTTCAAGACCTGGGATTCGGTGGAAGAAAACGCGTTCTTCAGCCCGGACCCGGACAAGGTGCCGGAGCTGGAAGCCTATATGGACCAATTGCGCCGTGATCAGGATTCGGTCGGCGCGAAGATCACCGTCGTCGCCGAAGGCGTGATGCCGGGCCTCGGCGAGCCGATCTTCGACCGTCTCGATGCTGAACTGGCCCATGCGCTAATGAGCATCAATGCGGTCAAGGGCGTGGAAATCGGCGCCGGTTTCGCCAGCGTCGCCCAGCGCGGTACCGAACACCGCGACGAAATGACCCCGGAAGGCTTCCTCAGCAACAACGCTGGCGGCATTTTGGGCGGCATCTCGTCGGGTCAGCCGATTGTTGCGCACCTGGCGCTCAAGCCGACCTCGAGCATCACCACGCCGGGCCGCTCCATCGACACTCATGGCAACCCGGTCGAGGTCATCACCAAGGGCCGTCACGACCCGTGCGTCGGCATCCGCGCCACGCCGATCGCTGAAGCGATGATGGCCATCGTGCTGATGGATCACTTGTTGCGTCATCGCGGGCAGAACGCCGACGTGCGCGTGAGCACGCCGGTGCTGGGTCAGCTTTGATGGCTGACCTTTACGCCGCAGCGGCCTGACGGCCGTGGCGGCGCTCCCGTACTGGCGGCTTTCCAGTTTCTATCTGTTCTATTTCGCCTTGCTCGGTTCGACAGCGCCGTTCCTGGCGCTGTACTTCGATCACCTGGGCTTTTCCAGTGCGCGCATTGGCGAACTGGTGGCGATCCCGATGCTGATGCGCTGTGTGGCGCCGAATATCTGGGGCTGGCTCGGTGACTATACCGGCCGGCGCCTGGCCATCGTGCGCTTCGGCGCCGTCTGCACGTTGCTGACGTTCTCGCTGATTTTCGTCAGCAAGACCTACGCCTGGCTGGCGATGGTCATGGCACTGCACGCGTTCTTCTGGCACGCGGTGTTGCCGCAGTTCGAAGTCATCACCCTGGCGCACTTGAAAGGGCAGACGTCGCGCTACAGTCAGATCCGCCTCTGGGGGTCCATCGGCTTCATCATCACCGTGGTCGCGCTGGGCCGGATGTTCGAATGGCTGAGCCTCGACATCTATCCGGTGGCGCTGGTGCTGATCATGGCCGGCATTGTCGTCAGCAGCTTGTGGGTGCCCAACGCTCTACCGGTTCAGGGCGAGCGGATTGCCGGAGACGGGTTCCTCAGGCAATTGCGCAATCCCGGCGTGTTGGCGTTTTACGCTTGCGTCGCGCTGATGCAGGTGAGCCACGGGCCTTATTACACCTTTTTGACCCTGCACCTTGAACGGCTCGGTTACAGTCGAGGCGTGATCGGCATGCTCTGGGCAGTCGGCGTGGTCGCCGAAGTCCTGATGTTCTTGGCCATGAGCAAAATCCTCGCGCGCTTTTCGGTGCGGCGGGTGCTGCTGGTGAGCTTTTTGCTGGCGGCCGTGCGCTGGTTGCTGCTGGGTTCGCTGGCCGAATTCCTTTGGGTGCTGCTGTTTGCCCAGGTGCTGCACGCCGCAACGTTCGGCAGCTTTCACGCCGCTGCCATCCAGTTCGTGCAACGTAGCTTCGGTGCGCGCCAGCAAGGGCAGGGCCAGGCGCTTTACGCCGCGCTGGCCGGCACCGGCGGCGCACTGGGCGCGTTGTATTCCGGCTATAGCTGGAACGCCCTCGGCGCCACGTTCACCTTTAGTATTGCCAGTCTCGCAGCCTTCGCCGCTGCCGTTATCATTGCTACACGCATGCAAGAGGACAGGCCATGAGCCTTACCCGTGAACACCTCGCCCAGGAAATCATCGACGCCGGGCGTTTTCTGTACGGTCGCGGCTGGTCGCCGGCCACCAGCAGCAACTATTCGACCCGCCTGTCGCCGACCGAAGCGCTGCTGACCGTGTCCGGCAAGCACAAAGGCCAGTTGAGTGTGGATGATGTGCTGGCCACCGACCTGTCGGGCAACAGCCTGGAACCGGGCAAAAAGCCGTCCGCCGAAACCTTGCTGCACACCCAGCTCTACAGCTGGCGCCCGGAGATCGGCGCGGTGCTGCACACCCATTCGGTAAACGCCACGGTGCTGTCGCGCCTGACGCCAGAAGATTTCATCGAGTTCGAAGATTACGAACTGCAAAAAGCCTTCAGCGGCGTCTCGACCCACGAGTCCCGGGTACGCGTGCCGATTTTCGACAACGATCAGGACATTGCGCGTCTCGCCGCCAAGGTGCAGCCTTGGCTTGAAGCCCATCCCGATTGCGTCGGCTACCTGATTCGCGGCCATGGCCTCTACACCTGGGGCGCGCGCATGAGCGACGCGCTGCGGCAGATCGAAGCGTTTGAATTTTTGTTCGAGTGCGAGTTGAAGACGCGCTCTCTCTCGAACCATAAAGCATGAACCGTTAAGGAGTTGCCCTGATGAGCAGCCTGTCCGTTTACCACGTCTCAAGCCCTGAAATTCCGAACAAGGTGCTGACCCATTTCGAAGACATCGCCTCGACCCTGGCCGAGCAGGGCGTGCGTTTCGACCGCTGGCAAGCCACGGCGAAAATCCAGCCGGGCGCCAGCCAGGAAGAAGTGATCGCGGCGTACCAGGAACAGATCGACAAGCTGATGACCGAACGCGGTTACGTCACCGTCGACGTGATCAGCCTGAACAGCGATCACCCGCAAAAAGCCGAGTTGCGCGCCAAGTTTCTCGACGAACACCGGCATGGCGAAGACGAAGTACGATTTTTCGTCGCCGGTCGTGGGCTGTTCACCCTGCATATTGATGATTACGTCTACGCCGTGCTGTGCGAGAAGAACGACTTGATCTCCGTACCGGCCGGTACGCCGCACTGGTTCGACATGGGCGAGCATCCGCACTTCGTCGCGATCCGCCTGTTCAACAACCCTGAAGGCTGGGTCGCCAAGTTCACCGGCGAAGACATCGCCAGCCGCTTCCCGCGTCTTGAGGACTGAGCCGATGCCGATCAAAGCGATTCTCACCGACATCGAAGGCACCACCAGCGCGGTGAGTTTTGTGTTCGACGTGCTGTTTCCGTATGCCGCCAAACACCTGCCGGACTTTGTTCGCCAGCATGCCGAGCGCGCGGAGGTGGCCGAGCAACTGGCCGCCGTGCGCCGCGACAGCAACGAGCCGGGCGCCGACGTTGAGCGGGTAATCGAGATTCTGCTGGGCTGGATTGCCGAAGACCGCAAGGCCACGCCGCTGAAAGCATTGCAAGGCATGGTCTGGGAGCAGGGTTATCAGGCCGGGCAGTTGAAAGGCCACGTTTACCCGGACGCTGTTGAAGCGCTCAAGCGCTGGCATGAGGACGGTTTCAAACTGTTTGTGTATTCCTCGGGCTCGATCCAGGCACAAAAGCTGATCTTCGGCTGCTCGGAGGCGGGGGACTTGTCGCCTCTGTTCAGCGGCTACTTCGACACCACGTCAGGGCCCAAGCGTGAAGCGCAGTCTTACGAACGCATCACCCAGGCGATTGGGGTGGAGGCTGCGCAGATTGTGTTTCTGTCCGATATCGTCGAGGAACTGGATGCTGCGCGCATGGCCGGCATGGCTACTTGCGGGCTGGCCCGAGAAGGCGGAGAGCTGGCGGGGCATGTGACCGTCGACAGCTTTGCGCGGATCGATCCTTCCACTTTCTAAATCACAACACCCTTCCTGTAGGAGCGAAGCTTGCTCGCGAAGGCGGTGTGTCAGTCAACATTAATACCGTCTGACACGCCGCCTTCGCGAGCAAGCTTCGCTCCTGCAAAGGCTCGGTGTAGGTCCAGAAACTAAACAGGCCGTGGAGCGAAAGCTCTCACGGCCTGTTTGTGTGCGGCGCATTTATTTACAAAACCGCAGGTTCACACCGAGTGATAGGTCGGCAGAGCAAACCGTTGCTGGCTTTGCAGCATGGAGATCTGCGGCAGTTCGCTGGCCTGTTCAGCCAAGTCACGGCGAATCGCACTGATCACCCACGACAGCTGATCGCCGGCATGCAATTGCTGGTACGAAATCGAACGCTTGAACACTTTGCCTTCGGCGCTGCGCAGGGTCAGCAGAATGCCGCCATCCGGACGTGGTTGGGTGTTCACTTCGAAGTTGGAGAACAGGGAGGTAAATTTTTCTTGGATCAGGCTCATGTCTATCAGCTCCGTTAGCACTTGATTGGCAAGCATGGAGAGGTAGTTGCAGTGATTGTGCCAGCACCTGATTTTTTTAAAATCGATATAAATCAACAGCTTATGAATTTGGTTGTTTTTTGCTTTCGTGCAATCTGCATGAATGGCCATCGTGCATCCTGCATTTTGCGTGGTTGGCCTCGATTCGATGGAACCAATCACCCGCGCTGAGGTTCTCGATCTCGAACGCACAGGGCGCGGATACAAAACATTTCAAAAACCGCGTGTACAGCTCCAGAACCGCTGACGTATTTTCGGACTCATAGACCGCCGCCCGACAATAAAAAGATCGAACGGGAGCAAGCATGAGCGACACGATTACCTGGGGCATGATGCTCCGCAAGCTGCCTTCCATTGCTAAAGCCATCCCTCGCGTGGTGAAAGGCATGAAAGTTGCCAACGTCAAGGACCCGACCCAACCGTGTGGCCTCGGCTGGACGTTCGAGCAAGCGACCTTGCGCAATCCCGATGGCCCGGCGTTGCTGCAGGGCGACGTGACGCTGAGTTATTCACAGGTCAACCAGTGGGCCAATCGCATCGCCCATCACCTGATCACCCAAGGCATCCGCAAGGGTGATGTGGTGGCGGTTTTTCTCGAGAACCGCCCGGAGTTGCTGGTGACGATTCTGGCATCGGCCAAGGTCGGCGCAATCAGCGCCTTGCTCAATACCTCGCAAACCCGTGACACCCTGGCCCACAGCCTGAACCTGGTGGCGCCGGCGGCGATCATTGTTGGCGAAGAACTGGTCCCGGCTTTCAGTGCAGTCCGCGAGCGGGTGTCGATCGAGCCGACGCGCACCTGGTTCGTCGCCGATCAAGACACCTTCCGGCATCCCGGCCATGCGCCCGACGGTTTCATTAACCTGATGAGCGCCAGCGCCCAGGCGTCCAGTGAGAATCCGGCCAGCAGCCAGCAGGTTTTTTTCGACGATCCTTGTTTCTATATCTACACCTCAGGCACCACTGGATTGCCCAAGGCAGGTGTTTTCAAACACGGTCGCTGGATGCGCAGCTCGGCGAGTTTCGGCCAGATCGCCCTGAATATGCAGCCCGAGGATGTCGTCTATTGCACCTTGCCCCTGTATCACGCCACCGGGCTCTGCGTCTGTTGGGGGTCGGCGATCAGCGGCGCCGCGGGATTTGCCATCCGCCGCAAGTTCAGCGCCAGCCAGTTCTGGAACGACGTGCGCAAATACCAGGCGACCACCCTCGGTTACGTCGGCGAATTATGCCGCTACCTGGTGGATCAACCGCCCACTGCCGACGACAGCAAACACCGCGTGACCAAGATGATCGGCAATGGCCTGCGGCCCGGCGCCTGGCGCGAGTTCAAGACGCGCTTTGGCGTTGATCACATCTGCGAGCTGTACGCCGCCAGCGACGGCAATATCGGGTTCACCAACATCCTCAACTTCGACAACACCATCGGTTTTTCCCTGATGGCCTGGGAATTGGTGGCCTACGATCACGACAGCGGTCTGCCGATTCGTGATACCAAAGGCTTCATGCGCAAAGTCGCCAAAGGCGAGCAGGGCCTGTTGTTGGCGAGAATCGACGACAAGGCGCCACTGGACGGCTACACCGATCCGCAGAAGACCGAAAAAGTCGTGCTCCACGACGTCTTCACCAAAGGCGACCGCTACTTCAATACCGGCGATCTGCTGCGCAACATCGGTTTTGGCCATGCGCAGTTTGTTGATCGGTTGGGTGACACCTATCGCTGGAAGGGTGAAAACGTCTCGACCACCGAGGTCGAGAACATCCTGCTGCAACACCCGAACATTTCTGAAGCCGTGGCGTATGGCGTCGAAATCCAGAACACCAACGGACGTGCCGGTATGGCCGCGATCACGCCAGCCGAATCCTTGGCAACCCTGGACTTCAGCGAGTTGCTGGCGTTTGCCCGCCAGCAAATGCCCGCGTATGCGGTGCCGCTTTTCCTGCGGGTGAAAGTGAAAATGGAGACCACCGGAACCTTCAAATACCAGAAGACCCGGCTCAAGGACGAAGCCTTCGACCCCAGCAAAACCGGCGATGACCCGATCTACGCCTGGCTGCCCGGCACCCAGACTTACGTGCAAGTCACTCCGCAGTTGCTGGCGGATATTCACGGCGGCGCTTTTCGTTATTGAAAGCAGCGCTATTGAATGTGGCTATGGCGGTTCTTGAGAAAAAAGAAGTGACAGCCTCGGGGCTGCTCGGGAAACTGTCGGCTTTCCGAATGACAGACAGTGGAGTCCCCGATGTCAGACCAAAGCCGCCAGATGACCCCCGAAGAAGCCGCTGAATTTGCCGAACAGGTATTCAACAAGGCACGCGAGGGCGATGCGGCCATGATGGCTGCGCTGCTGACCAAAGGCTTGCCGCCGAACCTGCGCAACCACAAGGGCGATACCTTGCTGATGCTCGCCGCCTACCACGGCCACGTGGAGACGGTAAAAGTGCTGCTGGAACACAAGGCCGATCCGGAAATCCGCAACGACAACGGCCAGAGCCCGATTGCCGGCGCCGCGTTCAAGGGCGACCTGGCGGTGGTCAAGGCGTTGGTCGAGGGTGGTGCACAAGTGGAAGGCTCGTCCTTCGACGGCCGCACCGCGCTGATGATGGCGGCGATGTTCAACCGCGTCGAAATCGTCGATTACCTGATCAGCAAAGGCGCCGATCCGAAAGCCAAGGATGCCAATGGCGTGACCGCGCTGGATGCCGCGAAGACCCTGGGCGCTGTCGATACCACCGCGCAGTTAGAGAAGTTGCTGGCGTAACGCCCTGTAGGAGCGAGGCTTGCCCGCGAAGACGTAGTGTCATTTACGTTCATGTCGACTGACACTACGCCTTCGCGGGCAAGCCTCGCTCCTACAAAAAGCAAACCTTGGGCATATTGCGCTATCCTTCGCGCCCTCAAAATTCACTCGCTACAGGATCCGCCCCCATGAAAGCCGCACTCGTCGAACTCATCACTAAAATCAGCTCCGGGTGCATGAGCGATGAGGAAATCCTGAAAGTCGCTGACGAAGCGGTTCAGGCCTACGCCGATCCCGAGGCTTTTCTGACGGCCAATCCGGATATCAACTACGACGACTCCTTCCCGATTCCACTGGGTGAGTGGGTCGTTGTTGGCAGCCTGCCGGAAACCGTGCTGTTCCAGGCCGACACCTACGTGGATCTGTTCGCCCAGATCGTCGCCTCGTTCGGCCCTGGTGTTGATTTCAACATCAAACCCAAGCAACTGGCCAAGACCGAAGCCCTGACCGCGCTCAACCGTATTCAGGTGCAGATGGGCAGCATGAACAAGGAAAACGGAGGTTACACGCTGATGAATTTCAGCCAGTTGCTCGACGACGAACTGCAAGTGGTGCTGGTCTTCGGCAACGACGTACCGCGCGTGCTCGAGTTGTGCGCCGAAGTGGGTATTACCGCCGCGCCATCGCTCGAAGCCTTGAAAATCGCGGTCCACGTTTAAAAAACGGAACCCTCGCAAGGCCCGGCTATCCTAAGAGTGCACACCACTCTTCGGGAGCGACACCATGGGTTCCACGTTCAACGGCCTGATTGGCCTGATTATTCTTGTCCTGGACATCTGGGCAATCATCAACGTGCTCAAAAGTGGCGCCGACACAGGGATGAAAATCATCTGGGTGCTGCTGATCCTGCTGCTGCCGGTCCTGGGCCTGATCATCTGGGCCATCGCCGGGCCACGGGGCAATGTCCGGATCTGATCCCAACACCGATCCCTGTAGGAGCGAGGCTTGCCCGCGAAGAACGATAACTCGGTCTTTCTGTTAACCCGTGTAATCGTTCTTCGCGGGCAAGCCTCGCTCCTACAAGGGATTGTGTCGGCTCATCAAGTGACGTTCGACCTGTCATCTTCCGCAACGTAGAATGCGCGCCTTTCCCGGTTAATCGAGCCGATCGATTGGCCATCATGGGCGGGTAACCGTCCGTTGCCACCCGCATTCATCGGAGCACTTCCCATGAGCAACATCACCACCAGCGACTACCTGGAAACCCTCTACGAAGGCTACGGCCAGCGTTTTCGCATGGAAAAACTGCTGCACGAAGTGCGCACCGAACACCAGCACCTGGTAATTTTCGAAAACCCGCGCATGGGCCGGGTCATGGCGCTGGACGGCGTGATCCAGACCACCGAGGCCGACGAATTCATCTACCACGAGATGCTCACCCACGTGCCGATCCTGGCGCACGGCACCGCCAAGCGCGTGCTGATCATCGGTGGTGGTGACGGCGGCATGCTGCGTGAAGTGGCCAAGCACCGCAGCATCGAGCACATCACCATGGTCGAGATCGACGGCACCGTGGTCGACATGTGCAAGGAATTCCTGCCGAACCACTCCAAGGGTGCGTTCGATGATCCACGCCTGAACCTGGTGATCGACGACGGCATGCGTTTCGTCGCCACCACCACCGAAAAATTCGACGTAATCATTTCCGATTCCACCGACCCGATCGGTCCGGGAGAAGTGCTGTTCTCTGAAAACTTCTACCAGGCCTGCCGTCGCTGCCTGAACGAAGGCGGCATCCTGGTGACCCAGAACGGCACGCCGTTCATGCAGATCGAAGAAGTCAAAACCACCGCGGGTCGCCTGCGCAGCCTGTTCCCGGACTGGCACTTCTACCAGGCCGCGGTGCCGACCTACATCGGCGGCTCGATGACTTTTGCCTGGGGCGCGACTAACACCGCCTATCGCAAGTTGTCCCGTGAAACCCTGCAACAGCGTTTCGCCGGCAGCGGCATCATCACCCGCTACTACAACCCGGAAATCCACATCGGCGCCTTCGCCTTGCCGCAATACGTTCTGCAAGCGGTGAACAAGCCAAGCAACGACTAAACTGAAGATGTGCGCATAACCCCCCTTGCTCGCGATGAGGGAGTGTCATTCAACATTGATGTTGGCTGACACACCGTTATCTCGAGCAAGCTCACTCCCACAGGTTCCATGTGTTTCATGCTGGCGTGCGGTAATCCGTTTGAACGATCACTCAGGCCAAAAGTCCAGATGGTTGTAAGCCCATTTGCGGGTTTGTTCGAGGAGGCACTGATGCAAAAGTGGAAAATCACTTTCGTGGATGATCACGGTGAAACAGTCGATGAAGTCTTTGAGTGCGACGAGTGCCCGGACAACGAGCACGCCGCGAAACTCATCAAGGCCCGGCTCCTTCCTGTCGCCGCCGAACTTGATCTGAATGATCTGGAAGGGCGAACTGCCGACGCAAGTGTCAAAAGTCTCAAGACCCAGAACAGCATTGAAATCCTCAGCATCACGCCAATCTGAACAACCCCTGTCTCATTCTTATCCAGGCCTTGGCAGCGCCTCTGTCTTGGGGCTACTCTGCAATCGAGATCAGCGAACGGATCGCTAAGGTCTGGTCTTGTCAGCTACATGCTTGCTTCCCACCGGCAACGTTGTTGCCGCATCGCTCGCACCAATCGGTTGCGCGTGCCGGGAATACGGAAAGTCTATCCATCAATTTGAGGGGGACGTTTCATGAGCACAGCCTATCAAGAAGACATCAGCAGCAGCGTGTTGCGCCGCATGAAAGAAGGCGGTTTCGATTTTTCACGATTCCATCCCATCGAGTTCTACGCCATTTTCCCGGACGAGGAGCGGGCACGCAGGGCGGCAGGGCAATACAAGGGTGAATCCTTGAACGCGCAGATCAGTGTGCGCGATGACGGCGCATGGGCGCTCGAACTGAGCAAAGTCATGTACGCCACCTACGATGACATCGGCGATTTCGAGCAGGGTTTCGAGGCCGTGGTTGAGCCTCTGGGCGGCATCCTCGAAGGGTGGGGCGTCAAGCAGGAAGTACGAGGGCGACTCGCATAACGTTATGAACAGTGACAACGCTCAGCAACGGCTGACCTTCGGGTTGGCCGTTTTCGTTTATGGCGCTCGGAATATCCCCTCGGCAAAACCCTGAAACAAGAATCCCGGCGCAAAAAAAACCGCCTGAGCAGGCGGCTAAAGGGAAGTTCGTTCAGGTTTTGCAGCGGATGCGCGGATTATCCGCACCGCCAGCCGGGCAGTGAAATCAACTCTGACTATGCTGGTGATAGGCGACAACGTCGCCTTGCAATGAAGCGGGGGCGATCAGCTTGGGACGTTTGCTGCACAGGATTGGTGCGGTGCAAACGGCGTGATTATCTAACTGATTGATAACAAAGCGTTTCTGCCGATGGCACGGGCCTTGCGAAGCCTAGATGTCCGGGTGACAAGGAGTACGGCATGATCCGCACCTATTTTGATGAGATGTACGATGCCGGCGGCCAGGTCCGCCCGCATTATCGGGAGTTTGCCCGTTGGCTGGCCGAGACGCCTGACGAGCTTTTGGCACAACGGCGACGCGAGGCCGATCTGTTATTTCATCGCGCCGGGATTACCTTCACGCTCTACGGTGATGAGCAGGGGACAGAGCGCCTGATTCCCTTCGACACCATCCCGCGCAGCATCCCCGCCAGTGAATGGCGGATCGTCGAGCGCGGCTGTATCCAGCGGGTCAAGGCGTTGAACATGTTCCTCGCCGACCTCTACCACGAGCAGCGCATCATCAAGGCCGGCATCATCCCGGCCGAGCAAGTGCTGGCCAACGAGCAATACCAGCTGGCAATGCAAGGGCTCGATCTGCACCGCGATATCTATTCGCACATCTCCGGCGTCGACCTTGTGCGCGATGGTGACGGCACGTACTACGTGCTTGAAGACAACCTTCGTACACCCAGCGGCGTGAGCTACATGCTCGAAGACCGCAAGATGATGATGCGGCTGTTTCCCGAGTTGTTCTCGGCCCAGCGCATCGCTCCGATAGACCATTATCCGAACCTGTTGCTCGACACCCTGAAAAGCTCCAGCCCGATCGATAACCCGAGCGTGGTGGTCCTGACGCCGGGTCGCTTCAACAGCGCGTTTTTCGAGCATGCCTTCCTGGCGCGGGAGATGGGCGTCGAGTTGGTGGAAGGTGCGGACCTGTTCGTGCGTGACGACAAGGTGTTCATGCGCACAACGGACGGGCCGAAGGCGGTCGACGTGATTTACCGTCGCCTCGACGATGCGTTCCTCGATCCGCTGGCGTTCAACCCGGACTCGATGCTCGGGGTTCCAGGGCTGCTGTCGTCCTACCGATCCGGCAACGTGGTGCTGGCGAATGCCATCGGCACCGGGGTCGCGGACGACAAGTCGGTGTATCCGTTTGTCACGGACATGATCCGTTTCTACCTGGATGAAGAGCCGATCCTGAAGAACGTGCCGACGTTCCAGTGTCGCAACCCTTCTGAACTTTCCCACGTGCTGGCCAATCTTCCAGAGCTGGTGGTCAAGGAAACCCAAGGCTCCGGCGGTTACGGAATGCTGGTGGGGCCGGCGGCGACCGCAGCGGAAATCGAGTCGTTCCGCGCGCGGATCAAAGCCAAGCCTCACGCGTATATCGCGCAACCGACGTTGTCCCTGTCGACCTGTCCGACCTTTGTCGAAAACGGCATCGCGCCACGCCATATCGACCTGCGTCCGTTTGTATTGTCTGGCCGCGAAACCCGGGTTGTGCCCGGCGGTTTGACCCGTGTCGCCCTGCGTGAAGGCTCTCTGGTGGTGAATTCCTCCCAGGGCGGCGGAACCAAGGACACCTGGGTGGTCGAGGATTGAAGGAAGCCTGCCATGTTAAGTAGAACTGCCTCGGATTTGTATTGGATGTCGCGTTACCTGGAGCGGGCCGAAAACCTCGCACGGATGCTCGACATCAGTTATTCGCTGTCGCTGATGCCGCAGGATGGTCGCGGTGACGGTCTGCACGAACTGGCCATGCCGCTGCTGATTACCGGCACCCTGGACGATTACCTGGAGCGCCACGGTGATTTGCACGCCGAACGGCTGCTGCATTTCTTCGCACTGGACGCGGCCAACCCGGCGAGCATCTACAGCTGCCTGGGCTCGGCGCGGGCCAGTGCTCATGCGGTACGTGGCCGAATCACCGCCGACATGTGGGAAAACATCAACGCCACCTGGCTGGAAATTCGCGGAATCGCCGAGCAGGGTTTGAGTCGCTACGGCATGAGCCGTTTTTGCGAGTGGATCAAGGAACGTTCCCACCTGTTCCGTGGCGCGTCCTACGGCACGATCATGCGCAACGATGCGTTTCGCTTCATTCGCCTGGGGACGTTTATCGAACGGGCCGACAACACGTTGCGCCTGCTCGACGCCCGCTATGAAATGGCCGGCGATCAAGCCGAAGCGGTCAGCGACGGCACGGCTCACGCGTATTACCAGTGGAGTGCGTTGCTGCGCGCGCTGTCCTCTTTCGAGGCCTACACCGAGATCTACCGCGACGCACCCGGTGCCCGGCATGTGGCCGAGTTGCTGTTGCTGCGCGCCGATGTGCCACGTTCCCTGCGCGCCTGCACCGAAGAAATCGACCAGATCCTTGCCCAACTGCCGGGGGCCAATGGCCGTCCCGCGCAACGTCTGGCGGCAGAGATGGACGCGCGCCTGCGCTATACCGGCATCAACGAAATTCTCGACGAAGGCCTGCACGCCTGGCTAACCGAATTCATCCCGCTGGTGCGTCAGTTGGGTAACGCTATTCACAGTTCCTACCTGGAGGCTGCATGAGACTTTCCATTAGCCACGAAACCACCTATCACTACGAAGATCAGGTGCGGGCGAGCATCCAGTACCTGCGACTGACACCCCACGACAGCGAGCGCCAGCACGTGCTCAGCTGGCAACTCGACCTGCCGCGCCCGGTGCGTGCGCAACTCGATCCGTTCGGCAACATCCTGCATGTGCTGACCATGGACGAACCCCACGAGGCGATCATCATCGGCGCCCGGGGCCAGGTGGACATCGATGAACTGCGCGAAGCCGAGCATGAAAGCCAGTCGGCGTTGCCGTTCCTGCGCTTCACCCGGCTGACCGAAGCCGACGAGGCGCTGCGTGCGTTCGCCGAGAAGGAGTGCAAGCAACGCCGGGATCGTACGGCGCTGATCGACTTGATGCATGGCCTGAACCAGCACATGACCTACACGCCGGGGTCCACCGAAGTCGACACCAGCGCCGCCCAGGCCTTCGCCGGGCGTTCGGGCGTCTGTCAGGACCACACCCACGCGTTTCTCGCCTGTGCCCGCAGCCTGGGCATTCCGTCGCGTTATGTGTCGGGGTATTTGTACAGCGAGAACAGCGAGCACCTGGCCAGCCACGCCTGGGCCGAAGCCTGGCTCGATGACGCCTGGTACAGCTTCGATGTGACCAATGAACTGGCCCGGCCTGAGCGGCATTTGAAACTGGCGGTGGGCCTGGATTACCTGGATGCCTGCCCGGTGCGCGGGATGCGCCGGGGTGGTGGGTGTGAGCAGATGCATGCCAAGGTGTTTGTTTCGCCGACGCCGATGCCCTCGCCGGTTATCTCCGTCCAGCAACAATAACCGCAACACCACAACCCCTTTGTAGGAGCGAGGCTTGCCCGCGAAGGCGTAGTGTCATTCACATTGATGTCGACTGACACTACGCCTTCGCGGGCAAGCCTCGCTCCTACAGGGAATGGATCAGGGCTTAACCTTGCGCCCGGCCATATGCTTCAAATACCCCACCAGCATTTCCAGATCCCCATCCGGCAACACAGTCGCCGCAAACCCCGGCATCTTCGCCTGCGGCCACTGGCGCAAACTCTGCGGATCTCGAATGTAGCGCTTCAGAAAATCCGCCCCAAAATACTCGGTCGGGTTAAACGGAATGTTCAAGTCCGGCCCGAACTGCGCATCCCCGGCACCGTTCAATCGATGGCAGGCCAGGCAATTTTTCTGAAACAGCGCAAAGCCTTTGTTTACCGGATCATCAGGCTTCAGCGCAGGATCAGGTAGCAGGGCAGGGAAGCGCTCGGCCACGGGCGCCATGCGCTTGATACTCGCGACTTGAAAGGGCCATTGCTCGGGGCTGATGTTGCCGGCCTGTGGATCGACCCAAACCAGATAAAACGGCCCGGCACCCGGTTTACCTTCAGACAGCGCGGGCCAGGGTTTGGCCGGGTCTTCAATCGCCAGCCACGCGCGCGCGCCTTTGGCGTTCAGCAACGGCGCCGCGGACAGCTCTGCGGCAAACCCGTCCAGCGCCACGGCTTGCAGATGATCTTCAGGCTTGATGCCGGTCAACAACGCTGCCAACGGAACGGCGCGATAACTCATCTCCCGCTTGTAGGAAACGTCGTCGCTGATGGTGATGGTCTGGACCTGAGGGTGCTTGAGCAATTCCTCTGTCTGCCAGGTGCGACTGCTCGCGCCCAGCTCGAGGTTCAGCTGTGCGGCATACAAGGGCGTGCTGAGCAGCAAGGCCCCAAGCAGAATGAGCGTTTTCAAATGATCGCCGTCCATGTCGTGGAAGTGCCGCAAAGGTTGGCACACCCACGCCGGCCCGGGTAGCGAGCCAGTCACATTTTTAAGAGGGCGAAATAAAAATCTGGCGCCGTATTACTTGAAGACCGACTAGCCGATTACCTTGGTCAGGTTCGGCAAAATCAACAACAGCGTAGTGGCGAAAAGAATGAGCCCGGCTTGACGTACTTTCGAATGCTTGAACATGGCTTGACCGCCTTTTTTGTTATTTCCTGATGCCTGCCTGCATATCTCCATGACGGCAGAGCGCTGAACTTCCTGTAAGACGAGCGCCTCGGCAAAACCCGACGACAACTTCGTACATGTTCACCTTAGAGCCCGCGTCACGCTTGGTTTAGATCCATTTCGTATGGTTCGCTTACTGAAAGCTTCTAAAAAGGCATGAGGCCTATTGCCAGTTTCTTGGGCGCCCGTTTGCTAGACAGCTTGGTGCCGTGAATCGGTTAATCCGCGACAGAGCGACCGTCCGTCTGAGCGTGTCCGTCAACGCCAGTGAGCACTGCGGTCATTGAATCCATGGCGGCTCGGCCTAAGGTGGAAGCTCAGTATTTACTCACCGCCCAGGTTCGAGGACGTCATGACCCAAGCTTTGATTTTCGACGCGTTACGCACGCCCCGTGGCAAAGGTAAGGCCGATGGCGCCTTGCACAGTGTCAAACCGGTGAGTCTGGTGGCCGGGCTGCTCACGGCGTTGCAGCAGCGCACTTCACTGGACACCAGTCAGGTTGATGACGTGGTGCTGGGCTGTGTCACTCCGATCGGCGATCAGGGTTCGGATATCGCCAAGACCGCGGCACAAGTCGCCGATTGGGACGTCAGCGTGTCTGGCGTGCAGATCAATCGCTTCTGCGCTTCGGGGCTGGAAGCGGTGAACCTCGGTGCGATGAAAATCCGTTCCGGCTTCGAAGACCTGGTGGTGGTCGGCGGGGTCGAGTCCATGTCCCGCGTGCCGATGGGCAGCGATGGCGGCGCCTGGGCGCTGGACCCGGAAACCAATCTGCACAGCCATTTCACCCCGCAAGGCGTCGGCGCCGACCTGATCGCCACGATTGAAGGTTTCAGCCGCCAGGACGTCGATGCCTACGCGCTGCATTCCCAGCAAAAGGCAGCGCGGGCGCGGGCGAACGGTTCGTTTAACAAATCGCTGGTGCCGGTGCAGGATCAGAACGGCATCGTCCTGCTCGATCACGATGAGTTCATCCGCGCCGAATCCACCCTGGAAGGCCTGGGCAAGCTCAAGCCGAGTTTCGAGATGATGGGGCTGATGGGTTTTGACGCCACCGCGTTGCGCGTTTACAGCCAGGTGGAGCGGATCAACCACGTCCACACTCCGGGCAACAGTTCCGGGATCGTCGATGGCGCCGCCCTGATGCTGATTGGTTCCGAGGCCAAAGGCCGTGCGCTGGGTCTGCAGCCACGGGCACGGATCGTCGCCACCGCCGTCACCAGCACCGATCCGACCATCATGCTCACCGGCCCGGCGCCGGCCACCCGCAAAGCACTGGCCAAGGCCGGGCTGCGGGTTGAAGACATCGATCTGTTCGAAGTCAACGAAGCCTTCGCCTCGGTGGTGCTCAAATTCATCAAGGACATGGCCATCGACCCGGACAAAGTCAACGTCAACGGCGGCTCCATCGCCATGGGCCATCCGCTGGGCGCCACCGGTTGCGCGATTCTCGGCACGCTGCTCGATGAGCTGGAAACCCGGCGCCTGCGCTATGGCCTCGCGACCCTGTGTGTCGGCGGCGGCATGGGCATTGCCACCATCATCGAACGCCTCTGAGCCCCGACCTTAAGGAACAAGTGACATGACCGAAGCCATTCGTTACGAAAAAGGTCAGGACCAGATCGTCGTCCTGACCATCGACATGCCGGGCCAGAGCGCCAACACCATGAACGCGGTCTATCGCGAGGCCATGGCCGCCTGCGTCGCCCGACTGGTGGCCGAAAAAGACAGCATTGCTGGCGTGATCATCACCTCGGGCAAGAAAACCTTCTTTGCCGGCGGCGACCTCAATGAGCTGATCAAAGTCGGCAAACCCGAAGCCAAGGCTTTTTACGACATGGTCCTGACCCTCAAAGGCCAGTTGCGCACCCTGGAAACCCTCGGCAAACCGGTGGTGGCCGCGATCAATGGCGCGGCACTGGGCGGCGGCTGGGAAATCTGCCTCGCCTGTCATCACCGCGTGGCGCTGGACAATCCGTCCGTGCAACTCGGCCTGCCGGAAGTCACCCTTGGCCTGCTGCCGGGCGGCGGCGGGGTGGTGCGCATGGTGCGCATGCTGGGCATTGAAAAAGCCTTGCCGTACCTGCTCGAAGGTAAGAAAGTCCGGCCGCAACAAGCGTTGCAAGCAGGTTTGATCGACGAGCTGGCAGCGGATCGCGATGAATTGCTGAGCAAGGCGCGCGCCTGGATTATTGCCAATCCGACCGCCGTACAGCGCTGGGACGTGAAGGGTTATCAGATCCCCGGAGGCACGCCGTCGAACCCGAAAGTCGCGCAAATGCTCGCCATTGCGCCGTCGATCCTGCGCAGCAAAACCCAGGGCTGCATGCCCGCGCCGGAGAAAATTCTTAGCGCGGCGGTTGAAGGTGCCCAGGTGGATTTTGACACCGCGCACTTGATCGAAACCCGCTACTTCACGGAATTGACGACCGGCCAGATCTCGAAAAACCTGATCGGCACCTTCTGGTTTCAGCTGAATGAGATCAACGCTGGCGGCTCGCGGCCCAAGGGGTTTGCACCTTGCGTCACGCAGAAAGTCGGCGTGCTCGGGGCCGGGATGATGGGCGCGGGCATCGCCTTTGTCAGCGCCTCGGCCGGCATCGAGGTGGTGCTCAAGGACATCAACCTCGCGGCAGCGCAGAAGGGCAAGGCCCACTCGGCGGCACTGCTGGACAAGAAAGTCGCTCGCGGCCAGATGCTCCCGGAACAACGAGAGGCGATTCTGGCGCGGATCCTCACCTCCGAAAGCGATGCGGACCTGGCCGGCTGCGATCTGATCATTGAAGCAGTCTTCGAAGATCGCGAACTGAAAGCCAAAGTCTCCTCGGCGGCGCAGAAAGTCGTCGGCCCAGCCGCGGTGATCGCTTCCAACACCTCGACCTTGCCGATCAGCGGCCTGGCCACCGCCGTGCCGGATCAAACGAAGTTCATCGGCCTGCATTTCTTCAGCCCGGTGGAGAAAATGCCGTTGGTGGAAATCATCAAAGGCGCCAACACCAGCGACGAGACCCTGGCGCGCGGCTTCGATTTCGTCCTGCAAATCAAGAAAACCCCGATTGTGGTCAACGACAGTCGTGGCTTCTTCACTTCGCGAGTGTTCGGCACCTTCACCAACGAAGGCATTGCCATGCTCGGCGAAGGCGTGAGTGCGCCGATGATCGAGACGGAAGCGCGCAAGGCCGGCATGCCGATCGGGCCTCTGGCGATCTCCGACGAAGTTTCACTCAGCCTGATGAGCCATATCCGCCAGCAAACCGCCAAAGACCTGCAAGCAGAAGGGAAACCGCTGATCGAGCACCCGGCGTTCGCCGTGATTGACTTGCTGGTCAACGAATACAAACGGCCCGGTAAAGCCGCAGGAGGCGGGTTCTACGAGTATCCGGCCGGTGGCCAGAAACATTTGTGGCCCGAGCTCAAGACCCGTTTCGAGAAAGCCGACGGGCAGATTTCGCCAAAGGATGTGCGTGATCGCCTGCTGTTCGTGCAAGCCATCGAAACCGTGCGTTGTGTGGAGGAGGGCGTGCTGACCTCGACGGCGGACGCCAACGTCGGCTCGATCTTCGGCATCGGCTTCGCGGCCTGGACTGGCGGGGCGCTGCAGTTCATCAACCAGTACGGCGTAAAAGACTTCGTCGCCCGCGCCCAGTACCTGGCCCAGCAGTATGGCGAGCGTTTTGCGCCGCCTGCGTTATTGCTGGAGAAAGCCGCCAAAGGGGAGGCCTTCTAAGGGACGTATGACGCCTTCCGGGGCTTGCCTTGTTGCGGTGTTTCGAGGCAGGCTCTGGGGTGTGCATTATTCCCATCACGTGTCAGGTATTTTTTATGTCGTTACGCATCTGCATTCTCGAAACCGACATTCTGCGTCCAGAGCTGATCGATCAATATCAGGGTTACGGGCAGATGTTCCAGCATCTGTTTTCGCAGCAACCCATCGCTGCCGAGTTCACCGTGTACAACGTGATGCAGGGCGAGTACCCGAGTGATGAACTGACTTTCGATGCCTACCTCGTCACCGGCAGCAAGGCCGATTCCTTCGGCACCGATCCGTGGATTGAGACCCTCCGGGCCTACTTGCTGAAGCGCTATGAGCGTGGCGACAAATTGCTGGGCGTGTGCTTCGGCCATCAGTTGTTGGCGCTGTTGTTGGGCGGCAAGAGTGAGCGTGCAACCCAGGGCTGGGGCGTCGGCACTCACAAATACAAACTCGCCGCCAAGGCGCCGTGGATGAGCCCGGTGCGGGAAGAGCTGACGCTGTTGATCAGCCACCAGGACCAGGTGACGTCGCTACCGGAAAACGCCACGGTCATTGCCTCGAGTGATTTCTGCCCGTTCGCCGCGTACCACATCAACGATCAGGTGCTGTGCTTCCAGGGACACCCGGAATTCATTCACGATTATTCTCGTGCGCTGCTGGAGATTCGTCAGGAAGCACTGGGTGAGCAGATCTACACCAAAGGCGTGGCGAGCCTTGAACAAGAGCATCACGGCACTACGGTTGCCGAGTGGATGATGCGGTTTGTGGCGCACAAGCCGGAAGCTGTTTAAACCTTTAAAAGCTTCGCAAGCGGGCTCGCTCCCACATCAGGTTTTCCGTGTTGCGAAGATCCATGTGGGAGATTCTATGTTGCCCGGCAACCCGTTCTCGACTACAGCCACCCCGATCTCTTGAAACTTGCCCACAAACTCACACACCCCACCGCAATAAACCCCAACACGCCAAAATACCCGTAGTGCCAGGTCAGTTCCGGCATGTTCTGGAAATTCATCCCGTAAATCCCTGCCACCGCCGTCGGGAACGCCAGAATCGCCGCCCACGCCGCAAACTTGCGCTGCACCACGCTCTGCCGTGACGCCTCCAGCAACACCCCGACCTCAATGGTCTGGCTGGCAATATCCGCCAGGGTCGTCAGGTCTTCCATCTGCCGAGTGACGTGAATCTGCACATCGCGAAAGTACGGGCGCATGTTCTTGTCGATAAACGGAAAGTTCAGCTTCTGCAGCTCCTCGCCAATCTCGACCATCGGCGCCGCATAACGACGCAGGCGCAAGACGTCCCGGCGCAGGCCATGGAGCTTCTGGATGTCGTGTTCATTCAGCGCGCTGCACAGCACGTTGCGCTCCAGCTCATCGATCTCGGCATGGATCGCTTCGCCCATCGGCTGGTAGTTTTCAATCACAAAATCGAGGATGGCATAGAGTACGAAATCCTCCCCGTGCTCCAGCAACAGCGGACGCGCCTCACAACGCTGGCGGACAAGGGCGTAGGACGCCGAGTGACCGTTGCGGGCGGTAATGATGTAACCGTTGCCGGCAAAGATATGAGTCTCGATGAACTCCAGTTTGCCTTCGTGCCGGATCGGCGAATACGTGACGATAAACAAGGCGTCGCCAAAGGTTTCGAGCTTCGGTCGGCTGTGTTTTTCCAGGGCGTCTTCGATGGCCAGTTCGTGCAGGTTGAACTGGCGTTGCAGGTTGGTCAGCTCCAGGGCATTCGGCTCTTCAAGGCCGATCCAGACAAAGTGGCCAGGCTTTGCAGCCCAGGCAGCGCCTTCGTCGAGGGTGATATTGGTGACTTTCTTACCGGCGCTATAAACCGCAGCAGCAACAACTCGACCCATGATTCAGTTTCACTTCTTATTTGCAGTTGGCAGTGGCAGGCAGTGTTCAGCTTAGCCTTGTCTGCTGCTTGAGAGTCAGCAAACTCTGCAGAGTTCGTACCCAAAAGAAAACCCGCACAGGGCGGGTTTCTTTTTACGCGGCTTGCAGTTGCCGGTCCATCGACTCGATGCACTCGCGCATCTGCTCGCGGCACTGGGCGATCAGCAGGGGCATGTCATCCAGGCTCAATCCCGCCGTAGGAATCGCCGGCAGCGAACGGATCAGAATTTTCCCGCTGCGCCAGCGGTTCAATCGCATGTGTTTGACGTAACTGCTGACACACACCGGCACTATCGGCACGCCCGCGGCGATCGCCATCTGGAACGCGCCTTTCTTGAATGGCAGCAACTCTTCACCGAGGTTGCGCGTGCCTTCGGGGAAAACCCAGATTGACGTGTCTTCATGCTGCAAGGTGTGCGTGGTGGTCAACATCGACTGGCGCGCCTTGTGCGCATTGCCGCGATCGATCAACACATTGCCCGCCAGCCAGAACAACTGCCCGAACAGCGGCACCCACTTCAGGCTTTTTTTGCCGATGCACACGGTGCGGCGAGGCACCACGTTGCCGAACACAAACAGATCGTAGTTGGACTGGTGGTTGGCGATGATCACGCAGCTGTCGGACTTATCCATCAACGGTCCGACATCGGCCTTCACCCGTAAACGCAAAATACACATCGCCGGCCACGCATACAGGCGCGCGCACAACCGGCTGTTGTCCGGGTTGAACGGACGACACAGGCCCAGAATCACCCCAAGCACACCGGCCAGAATAAAGTGCAGGCCCATCAATAACATACGAAACACAAACAGCATTTACAGGCCCCACCGGGACAAAAGGTGGCGCAGTGTACGGATGTGCACTGTTTTCGGCAATTGCCGCTATAGAGGGAGGAGATAGGCGATGTTTGTGCGCATGTTTCCGACTTGTGGGTCAGACGCAGCCTAGAGCGGTTGCAGCCTTTTCAACTAAACACGTAAGAAAAAGCCCGACACGACGGTCGGGCTTTTCTGTGCAGCCTGACTGGGCTTAACCCATGTGTTCCTGGTCCAGGATGATCGCGTTATCCAGCGTATCGAGAAGCGCCTTGCGCACTTTCAGCTTGGTGTTCTTGTGCGCGGTCATGTTGATCTTCTTCAACTGACGCGCCGCCGCCAGCGCTGCACCTTGCAGTTCATCGGCCGACACCACCACGTCGAGGAAACCGGCATCCACGGCGCTCTGTGGATTAAACATCTCACCGTTGATGACGGAGCGGTGGAACGCCGACTTGCGCAGACGATCACGCGCGATCTCGATACCGGCGTGGTGCATGGTCATGCCGATCTGCACTTCGTTCAGGCCAATGCTGAACGGGCCGTCGACACCAATGCGGTAGTCCGCCGACAACAGCAGGAAAGCGCCCTTGGCCACCGCATGCCCAGGGCACGCCACAATAACCGGGAACGGATGCGACAACAGACGACGAGCCAGCGTCGAGCCAGCCGTCACCAGCGCGACCGCTTCTTTCGGGCCGGACGTCATCACCTTCAAGTCATAACCGCCGGACAGAATCCCGGGCGTACCGGTAATGATCACCACCGCACGATCAGTCACCGCCTGATCCAGCGCAGTATTAAACGCAGCAATCACGTCGGGGGAGATGGCATTGACCTTGCCGTTGCTCAAGGTCAGGGTCGCGATACCGTCTTCGAGGTGGTAGGAAATCAACTCACTCATGACGCTATTCCTTGTATGAAAGTTGGGCAGACGTTACCCACCGCGGCAGGCCAGGTAAAGCGCCGTGACTGACCCGCCAGTCACCCTTTCCCCGCCGGGCAAGCGTAGCCCGCCACTCCCACCGTGCATTCCTCTCCTTATAGAAGAGGGTGCGAAGCCGGAGATTGGCAGGTTTGCCATCGCCCGGAACCGACAGGAACGACTAAATCGCTAAGCGCATGAAAATTCTGCAAAAAAAGTTTGCCATCAGAAAAGCTTTCGACTACATTAGCGCGCCTCGACAGACAGAACATGTTTGACGAGATACGGTGAAGTGTCCGAGTGGCTTAAGGAGCACGCCTGGAAAGTGTGTATACAAGAAATTGTATCGAGAGTTCGAATCTCTCCTTCACCGCCAAATTCGATATAACCAGAACCCCTGATTTCGAGAGAAATCAGGGGTTTTGTAGTTTTTGATGATGCCAGACTTGAAAACGGTGTTGCCACCTTTCGCTAAGCGCGAGCGAAGGCTGGCATGGGGGCAGGCTGTGGGTCGCCAATCCAACGATCGGACTCATGCGTGAGTCTCTTCGCCCTCAGGGATCAGACGTACCTCTACACGCCGGCCCAATGCTCGGGCAGCACTTGCCAGCGTGGCTAACGTCATTCCAGAGTCGTTTTGGTCCAGCGCCCGATCAACTGCGGTGCGGCTTGTATGCATTCGTTCAGCAAGCGTTTTCTTGCTGACGCGCTGCAACTTCATAGCTTCAGCAATTTGCCAGGAAATGATGCGTTTGAGAGCTGCGGCGGAAACTTCCTCGGCAAGACCTTGTTCGGCGAGAAAGTCATCAAAGTCAGACCCTATATGCTTGTTCATCTTTGTGCCTCATAGTTTTACTCTGCGTTGTTTGGCCGTCGCCAGGTCTGGTGCAGGTGTTTTCTGGCTTTTCTTGATGAATCCATGCAGCAACACCATGTCGGATTCAGAAACCGTAAAAATAATGCGTGCGATGGTGTCGCCAAGGTCGACCCGGACTTCCCAAAGGCCGATTTCAAGCTTCCGAACGACCGGCATTCCGATGGGCCACCCAAGCTGAACGGTTTTGATCTCTGTCCCCACCATTCGCCTATGGTCCCGGGGGAGATTGGCTAGCCATTCCCGCACAGGCTCATTTCCAGCATCTGTACGAAAAAAGCGGACATTCAGCACTGGCGCTGCATCAGTCATAGGTGGAGTGTACCTAAATAGGTGCATGACGCAAATTTCCGCTAAGCAGCCTGATCAGCGGAACAAATGTTGCGGTCAGCAGATGATTATTCAAAAGACGAAGCGAATCTTTTTAAGGCAACAGAAACCAAGGATTTCTGGCGTCTGAGTTTCTATCTTGGGACTGCAATTGCCCCAAGTGAATCTGCAGAGTCATTTCTGAAAATGATGTAGGACGAATGACAGCGGTGGGGTCTGTGACATTGCTGGCGTTGGATGCGTTGGTTGAGCTTCTGTCCATGTAGTCTTGAGCAAATATCGATTAAGAAGGAATCCCCATGATCACCACCACCACCCACGCCATCGAAGGTCGACAAATCACCGCTTACCTGGACATCGTCAGCGCCGAGTCGGTGCAGGGCGTCAACGTTATCCGCGACTTGTTCGCCGGCATGCGGGATTTTTTCGGTGGGCGTTCCCAGACGCTGGAGCGGGCATTGAAGGAAGCGCGGATTCAGGCGACCGAGGAGATCAAGGAGCGGGCGCGGGCGCTTCAAGCGGATGCGGTGGTGGGGCTCGATTTTGAGATCAGCATGCCGGCCGGCAAGGGCGGGATGGTGGTGGTGTTTGTGACCGGGACGGCGGTCAAGCTGAGGTGAGTGAGGGGATGAATCTGTTTAATTTCCAGGTGGTTTTGTAGGAGGCGACGGGGTCCATTCGTCGGGCATACGGAAATCTGAATTACAAGTCCGGTAATGACCGGCTAGTCTCAAAAGCCTTGGTGGTCGATATTTTTCAGGCAATAGGGCTTGCCGGTATCGATCCCGCTTTGAGAGGGGAAGAGCTATGGCTGATCCGTATATCGAAGACGACGGGGCAGAATTTCCAATCAACAATTGCGTGCAGTGTGGCCAGACGGAGTATGTGGCGGGCTTCGGCGAAGATCCACTCGAGACCAGCAAAGTGAAATCCGCAGCGACCAAAGTATTCAAATCGAAATTCAGGCCCAAAGTGGTGCCGCCCACGAAGTAATGATCAACCGGACGAACCCCGCCAATGAGTGGGGTTTTTTAGTTTTAGAGGGGGTCGATATTCGGAAATGGCCCACAGACCAACGTTAATTTTTCTGTTGATGTTTTTTCACAAAGTTTTCACACCCGCCTACGTAGTCTCAGCTCATCCGTTAGAAAGCAGTACCCTAGCCCGTTCCCCAGCGGGCTTTTTTTTGCCTGTCATAAAACCTTTTCCATAAAAGCTGTCCAACCGTCGCCAATGGCGAGGAGGGGCGATTTTTGTGTGGACGTTTCTTCCTCGAAAGCATTCAATCCCCGGCTTTTCGGTTTCCCCTATTTTTGAGGTTTTTCGTCATGCGTTTAACACTGCCTGCTCTGGTTCTGGGACTTCTGGTGACTCAAGGTGCGATGGCTGCCGGTGATGGCACTGCTGCGATCGGTGGTGGTCTGGGTGGTGCGTTGGGTAACGTGGTCGGCCAGAGCATGGGCGGCAGCACCGGCGCGGCAATCGGCGCGGGTGTTGCTGGCGCAGCCGGCAGTGCCGTGGCAGCACGTAAAGGCAGCCGCACCAAAGCGGCCATTGGTGGCGGTGTCGGCGCGGCCGGTGGTTCGGTGATCGGCAACAGCCTGGGCGGTAAGACCGGTTCGACCATCGGCGCAGGCTTGGGCGGCGCATTGGGCGGCGGCGTGGGCAGCAATCTGGCCAAGGGTCACAAGCGTCACTGATCCTGATCGATGAAATCGAAAAGCCCGGCGAAATGCCGGGCTTTTCGTATCTGGATGTTTCGTTTTCACAGACTTCGAGTTTGCAGCTGTCCAACCTTCATCGCTGGCCGGATTCAGTGCGTGCAGGTGCTAGACTCACGCCCATCCGTAGCGCGTACTTTTACCCCCGATACGGAATTTGAGGTTCATATCATGCGTTTGACATTGTCCACGTTGTTTCTGGGACTTTTGGTCGCTCAAGGTGCAATGGCTGCCGGTGACGGCACTGCGGCAGTTGGCGGTGGTATTGGCGGTGCACTCGGTAACGTAGTGGGTCAGCAAATGGGCGGGAGCACAGGCGCAGCGATTGGTGCCGGTGTTGGCGGCGCTGCGGGCAGTGCAGTTGGCGCGAACAAGGGCAGTCGCACAGAGGCCGCGATTGGCGGTGGATTAGGCTCGGCGGGCGGCTCGGTGATCGGCAATAGCCTCGGTGGTTCTACCGGTTCGACCATTGGCGCAGGCCTGGGTGGCGCAGCAGGTGGGGCGGTCGGCAACAACCTCGGCAGCGACAATGGTGGCTCACATTCCGGGGGCGGCCATAAAAATAAACACAAAAACAAGCACAAGAATAAACATCACTGATTCGATATAGAGTTAAAGGAAGCCCGGCCCAGGCCGGGTTTTTCGTGTCTGCCTGCAGCACTCCGGAACGTTTGGTCGCACGCCGCCTCGAACGTCATACACCCCTACGTTGTGAGGACTGCCATGACTCCTGAAACCGAAGGCAAAGAAGAAAAAGGCCCGAGCGGGCTTCCGTTCATCAATGACCCAGGCAACGAAGATCCGGGATCTTTGATGGATGATGCGACGGTCCCGCTCAATGATTCCGATGACGCCGGGGATGTGGGAAACCTCGAGAATGAAGAAGATGAAGAAGACGAAGATTGACCCGTGTGGTGGCGCAATCGACCGATCGTCTCTCTGATCGAACGCAAGCATTGCCCAGCCCTCGAAATTTCAGGGCCTGCTTTTCAGGCCCTTCGAGAGGTGCTTTATGAACGCTGATCCGAAAGTCGACGATGTCGACGATGTCGACGACACCCCTGAATACCCGCTGCCTTCGCCCACCGATTCCTTGAGTCGCGATCAACGTCCGCCTGACGATGACACTGCGGTTGAGCAAGTGCCAATTAATGATGTGAAGCGCGGCGATGTTGAGGCTATCCCCGAGGATCGGGACACTGCGAGTAACGATGGTTCTGGTGAGGCGAGCGGAAAAACCATTCATCGATTGAGCGGCACCTTTAAAAAGCCAGCGCTGCCAGAAATCAGGTACGCACCTTTTTAAGGAGATGCACCATGACCAGATCAAAATTGATGGTCCTGACGGTGAGCAGCGTGTTGTCGATCAGTTCAATGGCGGCGTTTGCTCAATCTTCCGGCGCGCCGGTTGATAAGGGCGGGATGCCGCCGTCTACTGAAATGAATGCGGGTTCTGGAGACGGGAAGACGCTGCCGCCTGGCTCTATAGGCGGTGGAAATGCGGGGGATGCGAACGGGAGTAGCACCAGCCCGGGGGCGGGAAGCGGGTCGATGAGCGGTGGAAGTTCGACTGGGAGCGGTTCTGGCGGTGGGTCTGGAGGATCCGGTAGTTCTGGTGGTTCGGGGATGGATGGTGGTGGGAGCGGTGGGAGTTCGGGGAGTGCGGGAGGAGGGACGGGGAGTGCTGGGGGTGGGACTGGTGGTTAGGGTGGTTAGTGTGAGTTCTCTGTGGAAGATGAGCCCAGTTCAAGCTGGGCTTTTTCAGGATATGTTATTTTGTTAGGTACTAGTTGGATATATCGGACTCAACCCATCGCATGAAAAAATCCTCCTGGACCTTTGGGTCACACGTCAGATTGTTATCCTCATAATCGAAAATACTCACTAAATCTCTTCTTGATGCTGTTTTTCCGAGTGTCAGTTCATAGGCTTTTACGCCCAACGACATCTGGGAAGACATAGTAGAGGGATGTACGTTTATTTTTGCACCTTTGCACAAAAAAATCACATCGCAATGGTCTTCCCTAATATGTCCTAGGCATTTAAAGAAGTCGTCGCCCGCGTATACTTTTCGATATCCGTCTTCCATAACCAAGGTAATGGTCAGGTTTTCTGAATCACAGAGTAGTTTCACTGACTGACGCTCGCCGTTCTTGATTATCGCAATCTCCACGCTGTCCAATCTCTATTTCCTGTTCGGATTTAATGTGGTGTGGCCAGCTGGGCGACCATTAGCACCTATGGGTGTGACACCAAGAATATCTTCTCTTTTGACTCCACCTTGAATTGCGATCTCTCGCTCACTACTAAACTTATATTTTTTGCCTAGTTCCGATATTAGGTCTCTTCCAGGGATCATCCGGATCGTGTACAAAAAACCACTCCTCATATTGAATTTCGTCGCAAAATCGATTCCAACGTCTCTCACCGGGGTGGTGCTTACAAAATTACTCGGAGGCTTGTTACTGTCAAGGGAATGGAGAAGCAAGTCATTGCTGTCGCCCTTAGCTCTAAACCCTTGCTCAAATATCTCATCTGGGTGGCGACCGTCTCCACGATATAAATACTTTTCCTCCGAATATGACGGGAGTCGGGCTTCCCCTTGATCAACCTTCGCCTTCCCCGCCGGATCCTCATCCCCAAACGAAGGCTTCTTACATCCATCCGCTCCAGGACAATCACTCAACCCCAACGGATCAACCCACCCCGTCGGGTTCCGCGTGTACTGATATCCGTTTAACCCACCCGCCAACTTACTCGGATCCGGCGTCAGATACCGTCCCACATCCGGGTTGTAGTACCGGTGCCGGTTGTAATGCAGTCCCGTCTCCGCATCGTAATACTGCCCCTGGAACCTCAATGGCTGATCCAGAACCTGATGGGTATCGCGATTGAGGCGAGTCAGGCGGCCATAGGCGGTGTACTGGGCAGCCCAGATGATATCGCCGCTGTAGTCGGTGAGTTCTTGCGGTGTCCCAAGGTGGTCGAGTTGGTAGTAGAACGGGCAGGCCTGGCGCGGGCCTTTGCCGTCGAGCATGGCCAGCGGGCGGAAGGTGCCGGGTTCGTAGAGGTAGCTGCGGTGGTGATCCTGGCTGTGTTCGGCGACGAGGAGGTCGCCTTGCCAGAAAAATTCGGTGGTTTTGCCGTCGACGGTTTTGCTGATGCGGCGGCCGAATGCGTCGTAGCGGTAGCTGGCGGTGTTGCCGTTCGGGAGAGTGGCGCCGATTAATCGATGCTGGCAGTCGTAGTGGTATTCGGTGACGAGTTTTTGTGCGGCACCGCGGCGCTCGCGGATCAGGTTGCCGAAGGCGTCGTAGTCGAAATGGCGATCGCCTTGCATTAGCAGGCGATTGCCTTTGACGGTGGCCGGGCCGGGCCGGTCCTGCATCAACAGGTTGCCGGCGGGGTCGTGGGCGAAGCTTTCGGGCTGCTGGTCGCGGGAGTGGCGGACGCGGATCAGTCGGTCGAGCGGATCGTATTGATAGCTGCGTTGGCCATGACGGGTGTCGGCGATGTGCTCGAGATTGCCGTTGGCGCTGTAGGCGTAGTCGCGGCGATACAGTGGCTGCTGGTGTTGGCTGACGGCGTGGCCTTTCAGGCGGCCTTGTTCGTCGTAGTCATATTGGTTGAGCAACAGGCCTTGCCGGCGTTGAATCTCTCGGCCGGATTGGTACGTGTGGCTTGTAAGGCGTGTGCCATTGAGATCGATGGCTGTCAGCACACCGCCCTTGGCGTGGTGATAGTCGAGTTTGCTGTTGTCCGGCAGACGCAGATGATTGAGTTTGCCGCAGGCGTCGTAGGCATAGCGCAGCGTGCCCCAGCCCTGATGCTCGGTGATCAGCCGATTCTGCTTGTCGTACTCGAACTCCAGCGGATGGTCGTGGCCGTCATCGACGCTAGCCAATCGACCGAGGCTGTCATAGCGATACTCGACGTTGACACCATTGGGCAGGTTTTTGACCCGCAGGCGCCCGGCCATATCCCGCTGGTAACTCGTAAACAGCTGCGAGCCGTCATCGCCGAATTCGGTTTTTTCCAGTAGATGGCCGTTGCGGTCGTAGGCATACGCTGTGCGCCGGCCATCGAAGCCTATTTCCTGTCGGATCAATCCGCCGGGCGTGTAGTCCAGTCGATAGTGTTCGCCGGATTCGTTTTCGATTTCCGTCAGGAGCAGCCGGGCGTTGTCGTAGCGATAACGCAGCTGCGTGCCATCGGGATTGATTCGGCGGCTGACCAGATGCAGGTCATCGTCGTATTCAAAACGGGTGACGCGCCCCAGTTCATCGCGTTCGGCGGTAATTTTGCCGTAGGCGTTGTAACTGAACGCGCGGCTGGCGCCTGTAGGAAAAATTGTCTGGATCAGTCGGCCAACGACGTCCCATTGGTATTGAGTGACGGCGCCGTATTCGTCCTGACGGGCAATCTGTCGACCCAATACATCGTAGGAAAAACGCCGCTGACTGCCGTCCGGCAATGTCTCTTCGACCAGTTGCCCGATTGCATCCCGCACGAACACATGACGGCTGGTGTCCGGGTAACGGATAGACAGCAGCCGTCCTTGAGCATCGTAGTGGTAGTGAGTGATGTGGCCGTCGGGATCGATGGCCTCGGTGACATCCCCCTGAGCATTGCGCCGGTATTTCCACACCGCTTTACCGCGATATCGCGCATGCAGGAAACCGTAGCGATATTCGTAGGACGTTGGCTCGTCTTCCGGTGGAATCAGCGCGATCAGCCGCCCGACCTCGTCGTAGCGATACTGGGTGATTGCCCCTGATGGACCGCGCTCGGTCGTCAATCGACCCTGGTCGTCGTAGGCCTTGAGATGCTCGCCGCCATCCGGCTCAACCCGACGCACCAATCGCGCCTTATCGTCATGGACATAAACTTCTTCGCTGCCATCGGCGTTTTTAACCAACACTGCGCCGTCGTCATCCCAGGCATAACGCGTATCCATCTGCGAAAAAGTCGCCCAGTGCCTGACACATCTGGCAGCCTTGCCAGACCTTTCCCACTCCCAGAAGTAACTGGCCCCACCGGCCAGTTGCCGCTGGAGAATCACGTGTTGGTCGTCGTAGTCGTATCGCTCGCTTTCGCCGGCGGCATTGGTCGCTTCGATCAAGCGGTGACGGGCGTCGTACCGGTAGGCAATCAGCGTTTGCTCTGTACGCCAGGCATCCACCAACCCGTCGGCGGGATGAAATGACTGATATTCGATCGTCACGATGTGCCGGCGCTCGTAACGCAATAGCAGTGAACGTCCCGCGCCGTTGTCGATGCGTTGAATGCGATCCTGACGGTCGCGGGTGATGTGAAGCCGGTTGTCGTAGGCATCACTGATGGTCGTCAGCCGACCATTCACAAAGTGATAGAACCGCGCCGTCTCACCGGCCAGTGCGAGGACCAGTTCTTCAGGTTTGTTCCCCAGGTAAATCGCGGCCCGGGACAGGCTGTTATGAATCGCCGGACGCGAAAGACTGGGCAGGGGAAACGTCGTGCGACGGTTTTCATGGTCGGTCCAGACGACATGTTCTGCGTCCAGCTCCAGACGATGCGCCAGCGAATGACTCCAGCCCCAACCCAGCCCGCAATCCATTTCCACGGCGCTGGTTCGGTACATCCGGGTAAATGCGAAAGGCAGCAAGCCGTTCAGCGAACCCTCGTCGAGTGTCAGCAATTCTTCGCCGGTGACCATCGACACCGGGCAACCGTTGGTGCAGGTCAGCGGCCCGCAATCGGCGCTGTCGCCGTTGGGGTTCTTCGCTTGATCGGCAACGTCGTCACGGTGTTCCTGGCGGCCCAATCGGGTCATGGCTGCGGATTTGTCGCGAGCGATGGCGACCGGATTCTGCACCAGCAAAACCGGCGCAGTACCCGTGCTGATCTGCAACGGCACGGCGGGTGCGGGTTTCAGCGGAGCATTTCGGACATTGACCGCGAGGGGTTTGAGTACGCCCGCGTGGGTCGTCAGGTCGGATTTGGTGCCAAGCCCGGCCAACCTCAGGCTCGCGGCGGCCAGCCATTTGCGCGCGCGCTCGGATTTGACCTTGTCCAGCACCTTGGCGCTAATGCCGAGCTTCAGTCCCGTAGGACCCGTGAAGCGCGCCAGCAGGAAGCCGATCAATATTCCCGTGCGAATCTCCGCCACGACTTCGGCGATAAACTGTGGTGGCAACATCCGCAACCAACTGGTGATCGCCGCCAGATGAATGAACAGCAAGGGCTCATCACTCAACACCAACAATAGATTGGCGATGGATTGCGCTGAAGCGTCCAGCAGCGTTTCAAGTTCGGTTTCGGTCAGGTACTCAAGGAGCTTTTCACTGTTGGCCTGCAGGTTCGCGATCAGCTCGTAGATCTGCTTCACGTCATCCCACAGCCCGTTCAGGGAATTCTCTAGACCGCGCCAGTCGGCCTGTTGCAGCAGGCCGTAGCGTTTGATGAAGCCGGCCTCGGCGAACTCGGTCCACGAGGGTTCGAACTCGGTCGCCCACTCGCTACGCAGCCAGCCTTCCAGATCGCTGATAACGCCTTGATAAGAGGCGTAGAGCGCTTTGACATGATCCGCAGAAACGTTCGGAAAGAAGGTGATGCGGTAACGCAGGCTGCGTTCGCACTCGGGGATTTCGAGGATGCCGCTGGGGCCGATCTCGTGATGGACCGGCTCGCCAAACGTGCCGTCGGCGATCATCGGCTCAAGCATCACCGGCGTATTGCCGATCGGCACGAACCGCGCCGAGTCGAACATGTGCACAAGGGTCAGGGGGCCCGCTGCCGGGCATGCGGCGACGGTCGAACTGACAGGGGTGGTGGAATTCTTCGGCGCCACCAGGCGGACTTCGTTGCCGACCTTGAACACCTGCTCGATATCCAGCGCCTTGCCGGTCCAGAAACTCTCAGCCCAGGCGTCGTATTCATTGAGGCAAAGCCGAAAGTCACCGAGCAGCGCTTCGACATTCGGCTGCTCGGGGTCCATGGCGGCAACCACCAGCAGGCCGATGGCGTTATTCAAGGCCAGTACCTTGTCAGGTACGAACATTCGCAGTCCCTCGCGCAGATCAAGTTTGAGCGCGAGACTTTGCTTGGGATCAACGGGTAAAGAAGTCGGGAAAGGAGGCGTTTTATGTAGGGAAAATCGCTAAATGACGACGAGCACTTTTGTATCTGTGAGGGATTGCCCGTTGCCCGATGGCAGCCGCGCTCGCTATGCTGCTGAATCCTTTAATCGATCACGGACCCGGCCGCACCTGAGCCGCCTCTGGGATGTCATTACAAAACGGATCAGATGCGATGAATGCACCGCTGAATGAATACGGCCCGATCAAGGCCGTGATTTTCGATATGGACGGCTTGTTGCTGGACACCGAGGGCATTTATACCGAGGTCACGTCCATGATTGCCGCGCGCTACGGTCGGGTCTTCGACTGGAGCATCAAACAGAACATCATCGGCCGTGGCGCGGGTGATCTGGCGCGGTACGTGGTCGAGGCGCTGGAGCTGCCCATCACCGCCGAAGAGTTTCTGGTGATTCGCGAACCGCTGATGCGCGAGCGTTTTCCTAAAGCGCTGGCGATGCCCGGCGCCGAGGAACTGGTTCGGCACTTGAAAGCCAACAACATTCCGATCGCGGTCGGCACCAGTTCTTCGCGCCAGTCATTCGGCCAGAAAACCACCTTGCACCGCGACTGGTTCGCGTTGTTCGACTTTGTTGTCACGGCCGATGACCCGGAAGTGGGCGCGGCCAAACCGGCGCCGGATATCTTCCTCACGGCGGCGCGGCGCCTGGGCGTTGCGCCCGAGGATTGCCTGGTGTTCGAAGATTCGCCGTTCGGTGTCACGGCGGCGAAAGCGGCGGGGATGACCGCGATTGCAATTCCCGACGCGGCGATGGCTGACGAAAAATACGCACACGCCGACGGCATTCTTCGTTCGTTGAAGGCGTTCAAGCCGAGTGCTTGTGGTTTGCCAGCCCTCGAATGGGCTTAAAGCTGCTTACAAGAAAACGCCGGCAACCTGATCAGGGTTGCCGGCGTTTTTTATGCGTGATTCAGAACATCAGGCGCCAAAACCACCGTCGATGGTCAGGCTCGCCCCTGTGATGTAACCGGCTTCCGGCCCTACCAGGTAGGCAACGAAACTGGCGATTTCTTCGGCTTTGCCGTAACGCCCCACAGCCATCAGCGGGATCAGGCTGTCGGCGAAGTCACCGTCGGCCGGGTTCATGTCGGTGTCGACCGGGCCCGGTTGCACGTTGTTGATGGTGATACCGCGCGGACCGAGGTCGCGGGCCAGGCCTTTGGTCAGGCCGACCAGCGCCGACTTGCTCATGGCGTAAGGGCCGCCACCGGCGAAGGGCATGCGGTCGGCGTTGGTACTGCCGATGTTGATGATGCGACCGCCTTCAGTCATGTGTATGGCGGCGGCCTGGGTGGCGATGAACACGCTGCGCACGTTGATGGCCAGCGTCTGGTCGAAATCTTCGAGTTTGAAATCCTCCAGTGGTGCAACGGCCAGCACGCCGGCGTTGTTGACGAGGATGTCCAGGCGGCCAAAGGCTTCAACGGTGGCGTTCACGGCGCTGCGAATGGCCTCGGCGTCGGCGCTGTCGGCCTTGATGGCGAGGGCTTTGCCGCCATTGCCAGTGATGCTGTCTTGCAAGGCTTCGGCCTTGGCTGTGGAGCTGACGTAGGTGAAGGCAACGGTCGCGCCTTCAGCGGCCAGGCGTTTGACAATGGCGGCGCCGATGCCGCGGGACCCGCCTTGAATCAACGCCACTTTGCCGCTGAGGTTCTGAGTAGTCATAACGATCTCCGAAGTCCCGAGGCGAGATGTCTCGGTTGATGGAGGCTAGTATCGATTGCGGATTACACGCTGTGTAGACGGCAATTGCGATAGTCTGTGTAAACCAGAAGTTTATAGTGGCGCCTATGGAAACCTTCAGTAGTATCGAATGCTTCGTACGCAGCGCGGAGGTGGGCAGCTTCGCCGAAGCCGCGCGGCGCCTGAGTCTGACCCCGGCGGCGGTCGGCAAAAGCGTTGCAAAGCTTGAGGCCCGGCTGGGTGTGCGACTGTTCCAGCGCAGCACGCGAAGCCTGACGTTGACCGAGGCCGGTCACCTGTTTCTCGGTGAAGTCAGTTCCAGCCTGCACACGATTCAGAATGCGGTGGCCAATCTCGCCAGCGCCGAGGGCAGACCGGCGGGAACACTGAAGGTCAGCATGGGCACGGCCTTCGGCCGTTTATATGTGGTGCCCTTGCTGGGCGAATTTCTGCGGCGTTTTCCGGCGATCAATCCGGATTGGCATTTCGATAACCGTCAGGTCGATCTCATCGCTCAGGGTTTCGATGCGGCGATCGGTGGCGGATTCGAGCTGCCGCAGGGCGTGGTGGCGCGCAAGCTGACGCCGGCGCATCGGGTGCTGGTGGCGTCAGCTGGGTATCTGGCGGCGCGGCCTGTGATCGTCGAGCCCGATCAACTCAAGGACCACGACGGCATCCTGATCCGCTCGCCACAAACCGGTCGGGTGCGTTCCTGGCAATTGACCAGTCGTACTCAGCAACACAGCTCGCTGACGCTTAAGGCGCGAATGACCATGAGCGATTCGGAAGCGGCGTGTGCGACGGCGGCACAGGGGTTGGGCATTGCGTTGGTGAGCATGGCGTTTGCTGTGGGGTATCTGGAAGCCGGGACGTTGCAACGGGTGTTGCCGGACTGGTACGTCAACGACGGCAACATTTCTATTTATTACGCGGAACACAAACTGCTGCCGGGCAAGACCCGGGCGTTTGTGGATTTCATTATTGAGCAGTTTGCGGAGCAGGGGTTGGGACAGCGGTTCAGTGCTCTTTGAGCCAGGCTTGGGACCGACGATGAACGATAACGCGGTCTACCACCCGAACCGCCCCGGCCAGCCAATAATGTTCTTCGGCCGCGGCGTCGCATAAGTCCGCACCTTGGAAGCCCGCTCCCACAGGGAACCTCATAGGGGTTTGAAATCAGGATTTAGTGATGATATTCCCCGCATGCAACCCGCATTCTTTCTGCGTCGCTTCTTCCCACCACCAACGGCCTTCTCGTTCATGCTGGTTCGGCAGCACCGGGCGGGTGCAGGGTTCGCAGCCAATGCTGATGAAGCCGCGCTCATGCAGGCTGTTGTACGGCAGTTCGAGCATGCGGATGTAACCCCAGATCTCTTCGCTGGTCATTTGCGCCAGCGGGTTGAATTTGTAGAGGGTGCGTTCCGGGGTGGAGAACGCGGTGTCGATTTCCATCACCGCGACGGCGCTGCGGGTGCCCGGGCTCTGGTCCCGACGCTGGCCGGTGGCCCAGGCAGTCACGCCCGACAGCTTGCGCCGCAGCGGCTCGATCTTGCGGATGCCGCAGCATTCGCCATGACCGTCCTTGTAGAAACTGAACAGTCCTTTTTCCTTCACGAACGGTTCCAGTTTCGTGTAGTCCGGGGACACCAGTTCGATGTCGATCTTGTAGTGCTCGCGCACCTGATCGATGAAGCGGTAGGTCTCCGGGTGCAAGCGGCCGGTGTCGAGGCTGAACACCTTGACGTTCTTGTTCAGCTTCCAGGCCATGTCCACCAGCACCACGTCCTCGGCGCCGCTGAAAGATATCCACAGGTCATCGCCAAACTCGGCAAACGCGAGTTTCAGGATGTCCTGGGCGGATTTGTTGGCATAGGTCGTGGCGAGTTCCACGACATCGAACGATGGGCTCATCAGGGCGGCTTCCTACAGGTCGGTGGCGCTGGGCGCTCTATATAGGCCTGATGGTAACAAAATCCTGCGGCGGCGGGCGCGCCCTGTGCGTTGCGCGGGGCAGCCTGAGTCGCTAGAGTTCGGCAGTCCTTTTACTCGCTCGACTCAATAATCAATACAAATGGGAGTGTCTTGTGGAAATTGCCTGTCTGGATCTTGAAGGTGTGCTGGTCCCGGAAATCTGGATCGCATTCGCTGAAAAAACCGGGATTGAATCCCTGAGGGCGACCACCCGGGACATTCCCGACTACGACGTGCTGATGAAGCAGCGCCTGCGGATTCTCGACGAGCACGGCTTGAAACTCACCGACATTCAGGAAGTGATCGCCACGCTGAAGCCGCTGGACGGCGCCGTCGAGTTCGTCAACTGGCTGCGTGAGCGGTTTCAGGTAGTGATTCTGTCGGACACGTTTTACGAGTTTTCGCAGCCGCTGATGCGTCAGCTGGGGTTCCCGACGTTGCTGTGCCATCGCCTGATTACCGACGATTCGGGGCGGGTAACGAGCTATCAGTTGCGTCAGAAAGATCCGAAGCGTCAGTCGGTTCTGGCGTTCAAGAGCCTTTACTACCGGGTGATTGCGGCGGGGGATTCCTACAACGACACCACGATGCTGGGTGAGGCGGATGCGGGGATTCTGTTCCATGCGCCGGAGAACGTGATTCGCGAGTTTCCGCAATTCCCGGCAGTGCACAGCTTTGAGGATTTGAAACAGGAGTTCATCAAGGCTTCGAATCGGGCTTTGAGTTTGTAGTCGTTCTTGAGGACGCCTTCGCGGGCAAGCCTCGCTCCTACAGGTTGTTGCGGCGTTTACATTCTCGGCGAACACCCCAAAACCCGTAGGAGCGAGGCTTGCCCGCGAAGCTCTTAAAGGTTCTGCAGCGTATCGAGTAAAACCTTCACCTTGGTAATCGACTCCTGATATTCGGCCTGCCACTCCGAATCCGCGACAATCCCGCCACCGCCCCAGCAGCACACCTGCCCATCCTTGACCAGCAAACTCCGAATGGCGATGGAGCTGTCCATCTCGCCGCGCACGTCCAGGTACAGCAAAGACCCGCAGTACAACCCCCGACGCGTCGGCTCCAGTTCGTCGATGATCTGCATGGCACGAATCTTCGGTGCACCGGTAATCGATCCACCTGGGAAACTGCCGGCGATCAGGTCCAGTGCGTCCCGGTCATCCGCCAGTTCGCCGGTCACGCTGCTCACCAGGTGATGTACGTTCGGATAGCTTTCCAGGCTAAACAACTCCGGCACCCGCACCGAGCCGATTCGGCAGGTACGGCCGAGGTCGTTGCGCAGCAGGTCGACGATCATCAGGTTTTCCGCGCGATCCTTGGGGCTGGCTAGCAGTTCGGCGGCGTTCGCTGCATCTTCGGTCGCGGTCAGGCCTCGCGGGCGGGTGCCTTTGATCGGTCGGGTTTCAACGTGGCGTTCGCTGACTTTGACGAAGCGCTCAGGAGACAGGCTCAACACCGCGCCGCCGTCGGGCAGGCTCTGGAAACCGGAAAACGGTGTTGGGCATGCGGCTCGCAGCGCGATGTACGCAGCCCACGGATCACCCACACATTGCGCACGAAAGCGCTGGGCGAAGTTGACCTGGTAACAGTCGCCGGCCTGGATGTAGTGCTGAATGCGCTCAAGCGCTTGGCGATAGTCGTCAGCGCTCAGGTCGGCTTTCATGGAGGCTTTCAGCTTGAACGGCTCGATCGGCTCAGCCGCAGGCTGACTGAACAAGGCGATCAGGCGCTGGCGCTCGCTGTCGATCAGCGTCGGGTGGAACACCAGTTGACTGGTTGCCAAATGGTGATCGCTGATCAATGCCCAGTCATACAGCCCGAAACGCGCATCCGGCAATTGCAGGTCGTCCTGCGCCTGGTTCGGCAGGTGTTCAAGATGCCGTCCGAAGTCGTAACTCAGGTAACCGATCAGGCCACCGGCGAACGGCAGTTCATCGGGGACAGCCACTTCACCCAGTCGTGTCAGATTGTCGCGAAGGCGTTGCAGGAAATGCAGGCCGCTCTCGTCCGGCAACACCGCCAACTGCTCCAGCGGCCAGGCGCTGAGCAGGTCAAAACGCCCGCGATCAGCGCTGGGCCGGCCGCTGTCGAGCAACACGGCACCGGGGGCATGACGAATCGCCGCGAAGTACTCGGCGGGGTTGGCGCGATAGGGCAGCGGGTGTACGGAACAGGTCAACATGGGCGGGGCAGATCAGCCATCGAGGCGGGGTGGCGATTGTAGTCCTCTGCAGGATTTGCTCCTAGAGGGGATGTCGGGGATTGGTAGATTGGCGGCCATTGATCGTCCCCACGCTCCGCGTGGGAATGCATCCCGTGACGCTCTGCGTCACAGGCGGACGCAGAGCGTCCGTGGCGGCGTTACCACGCGGAGCGTGGGAACGATCAATGCAGGGGGGTCAGCCCTCAACCGCAGGAATATGCCCAAACATCTCTTGAACAAACTCCACCCGCTCACGCACCGTCTCGGTAACCCCGCGCGCCTTCAGCTCTTCCAGCCGCGCTTCAACCGCATGCGTGCGCAGCGTCAGGCCGCAATCATTGGCAATCTGGATATTCAACCCGGGCCGGGCATTGAGCTCAAGAATCAGCGGGCCCTTTTCCTGGTCGAGCACCATGTCGACACCGATGTAACCCAGCCCGCACAGCTCATAACAGCCGGCAGCGAGTTTCATGAAACCGTCCCAGTAGGGCAGTTGCACGCCATCCACCGCGTTGGTGGTGTCCGGGTGTTTGGTGATGATGTTGTTCAGCCAGGTACCGCGCAGGGTTTGCCCGGTCGCGAGGTCGACGCCGACGCCGATGGCGCCCTGGTGCAGGTTGGCCTTGCCGCCGGACTGGCGCGTCGGCAGGCGCAACATCGCCATCACCGGGTAGCCCATCAGCACGATGATGCGAATGTCCGGGACGCCTTCGTAGCTGATGCTTTTGAAGATCTGGTCCGGGATCACGCGGTATTCGATCAGTGCGCGGTCACGGTGACCGCCCAGGGAATACAGGCCGGTGAGGATGCTGGAGACATGGTGCTCGATTTCCTCATGACTGATGATCTTGCCGGACACCGTGCGATAGCGGCCCTCGAAACGGTCGGCAACCACAATGATGCCGTCGCCGCCCGCGCCCTGGGCCGGTTTGATCACGAAGTCGGTGCGCCCATCGATGATCTTGTCGAGGTTATCGATTTCTTTCTCGGTGGAGATCACGCCATACAGTTCCGGCACATGAATGCCGGCGGCGATTGCGCGTTCCTTGGTGATGATCTTGTCATCGACAATCGGGTACAGGCTGCGCTTGTTGTACTTGAGCACGTAGTCCGCGTTACGCCGATTGATCCCCATGATGCCCCGGGCTTCCAGGGCCTTCCAGGTCTTCCAGAAGCCGAACATCAGGCGTCAGCCTTCTTCAGGAAAGCCTTGAAGCGCACCAGTTCGGTCAGGCGGTAACCGCGATAACGACCCATCGCCAGCATGAAGCCCACCAGGATCAGCAGGATCGCCGGGAAGGTGAACACGAAGTACACCAATTCCGGCACGCTCATGATCAGGTGTGCGAGGGCGGCGGCGAACAGCGTACCGATTGCCACTTTCATCGCATGGCCAGAGCCGCGCTCTTCCCAGGTAATCGACAGGCGTTCGATGGTCATGGTCAGAATCACCATCGGGAACAGCGCCACCGACAGCCCGCGTTCCAGGCCGAGTTTATGGCTGAACAGGCTGATCGCCGCGATCAGCACCACCACAAAGGTCAGCACCACCGACAGCCTCGGCAGCATCTGCAACTTCAAGTTTTCAAGGTAGGAGCGCAGCGAAAGCCCCAGCGCCGTGATGACCGTAAACAGCACGATGCCGAAGCCGAGCTGGGTTTCGCGGAAGGCGAGGGCGATCAGCACCGGGGTAAAGGTGCCGAGGGTCTGCAGGCCGATCAGGTTGCGCAGGATCAGGATCACCAGCACGCCGATCGGGATCATCACCATGATCATGAAGGTCTGCTGGGTTTGCAGCGGCAAACCGTACAGCGAGTATTCGAGGAAGTTGGCGTCGGTGTTTTCGTCGGTCAGCTTGGCCAGGCGAATCGCGTTCATTTCGCTGTTGTTCAGGCTGAACGTCACGTTGGCTTTCTTGCCGCCATCGACGGTGATCAGGTTTTCGTCGCCGGTCCACCACAGCAGGCGGTCGGTGGGCAGGCCCTGTTCACCGGTTTCCGGGTTGAAGTACAGCCAGTCGGTGCCGTTGAAGCTGCGCAGCCAGAGTTCCGGCAGTTGCGGCTGGTCAGCCACCAGGCGGATGGTGTGGACCTTTTCCACCGGCACGTGGGCGATGGACAGTACCAGCTCGACAATTTTCGCTTTGTGCCCGGGGGTCTGATCGCCGCCCAGCAACAGCTTCACGTTGTCATCGTTGAGATTGTTGACACGCTTGATGGCTTCGCCGATGAAGGTTTCGACGTCGGCCGAGTGTTGGCGGATCGGCGCGAGCAAGGCTTCGGCGGCGATTTTTTCCGCGCCTTCGACGGCGATGCTGTCGCGGAAGGTCGGTCCCTTGACCTTGGATTTTTCGCCGGTGTAACGCTTGGTCAGCACCAGACGGTAATAAAGGGTCTGATTGCCCTTGGCCCGGCGCGCCGACCAGGTGACCTTGCGGTTGCCATCGACGCGGTTCACGGCCACGCCGTAGTTATTGGAAATGAAACTCTCGTTGAGGCTGACGTAATCGCGGCTCAGCGGCGGCACGAACATCTGGATCTTGACCGGGTCTTTGGCACTGGCGACGAACTCGACCTTGGCGTCGATGTTCCACAGGTCGTCGGTGGCGTCCTCGGTCACGGGAATGCCGAGCACGAAAATCTGATAGGCCGTAACTGAAATGCCCAGCACCACCAGGATGGCGATCAGCATTTTCAGATGGAGGGTAAGAGAGCGCATTGGAATTACTCTGCGGTATGTGCGTCGGTGGCGCAGGCGGGTTTGCCAGCAGCGTATTTAAGACTGGGGTCGACCAGCGCGTCGAAGCGTTTCAGCGCTTCGGAGCCGATCAAGAGCGGATATTGGAAAGCGCTACGGTCAGTTAGGTTCACTTCGATGCTGCGTAAAGCCGAACCCATGCAGATATCCAGCTCGATAACCGGACGGGCGGTGTACTTCTTGCCTTCATCCGGGTCGTAGTCGCCGGCACGACGCTTGATCTTGCTGACGCGGGCCAGCGGCCGTTCGATGGGGTGCGAATGCGCGGCGTCGATGGCCAGATAGAAGCGCACCCAGGATTCGCCATTGCGTTTGAAACGTTTGATGTCGCGGGCACTCAAGGACGCTGTTTTCGCCCCGGTGTCGAGTTTGGCGGCAACTTCCAGGTTGATGCCTTGCAGGGACGCGTACTCGTTGAGGCCGTACACGGTCTTTTCCCCCGCCACGGCGAAACCGGGCAGGCAAAGAAGATAAAGGAAGGTGGGAAAGGGCTTGAGTCTCATAAATCCTGGTGCGCAGCGGTCCGTACTTCGATTCAAGGCCCTGGCATCGCTGCGCAAGCTCCCTCGTATGCCTATCAACTTTTTATGACAGGCAGTGCAGATGTCACAAACAAATGCGGGCGGCATTCTAGCACGGTGGGTTTATGGCGCCAGCGCTGGCAGGGGGCTATAAACAGAGGGGCTGCTTCGTTGTGGTGCAGGCGGTTATTAGACGATTGTCGACAATACCTATTTATCCTTTGACTGTTGCTCCTGTTTTCGCTAGTTTTTGCGGCATTGGCTTTCAAGGTGTCGACAATATGCTGGATCAACTCGATCCCCCAGTGGTTGCGCAAGACGATTCGGAGACGCTTTCCGAAAACGTCTTCCGCCGTATTCAGGCGGCCATCGTCAAAGGCGAGATCGCCCCGGGCAGCAAGATCTCCGAGCCGGAGCTGGCGCGCACCTATGGCATCAGCCGCGGGCCGTTGCGCGAGGCGATTCATCGCCTGGAAGGCCAGCGTCTGCTGGTCCGCGTGCCGCACGTCGGGGCGCGAGTGGTTTCGCTGAGCCATGCCGAGCTGCTGGAACTCTACGAGATTCGCGAATCCCTCGAAGGCATGGCCTGCCGCCTGGCGGCCGAGCGCATGACCGTCGAAGAAATCGACGAACTGCGCCGGGTCCTCGAAACCCACGAGCGCGATGAGGCGTTTCAGGCTGGCGTTGGCTACTACCAGCAGGAAGGCGACTTCGACTTCCACTACCGGATCATCCAGGGCAGCGGCAACCGCACCCTGACGCAAATGCTCTGCGGCGAGCTCTATCAGCTGGTGCGTATGTACCGCATCCAGTTTTCCACCACGCCCAATCGCCCGCATCAGGCCTTTGCCGAACACCACCGAATTCTCGACGCCATCGCCGACCGTGACGGTGAGCTCGCCGAGTTGTTGATGCGCCGTCACATCGGCGCCTCCAAACGCAATATCGCCCGTCATTACCAGGACGGCGCTAACCAGACAGCCACTGAACGAGGTGAGTCATGAGTTCCAACAAGAGCACTCCAGGCCAGCGTTTCCGCGATGCGGTCGCCAGCGAACATCCGCTGCAAGTGGTCGGTGCGATCAACGCCAACCACGCGTTGCTGGCCAAGCGCGCCGGTTTCAAGGCTATTTACCTGTCGGGTGGCGGGGTGGCTGCCGGTTCGCTCGGCGTGCCGGACCTGGGCATCACTGGTCTGGATGACGTGCTGACTGACGTGCGGCGCATCACCGACGTGTGCGACCTGCCGCTGTTGGTGGACGTGGACACCGGTTTCGGTTCCTCGGCGTTCAACGTCGCGCGCACCGTCAAGTCGATGATCAAGTTCGGCGCGGCGGCGATTCACATCGAAGACCAGGTCGGCGCCAAGCGCTGCGGTCACCGTCCGAATAAAGAGATCGTGTCGCTGCAAGAAATGGTCGATCGGATCAAGGCGGCTGTTGATGCACGCACCGATGACAGCTTCGTGATCATGGCCCGCACCGATGCGTTGGCGGTGGAAGGTCTGGAATCTGCTCTGGATCGTGCCGCGGCGTGCATCGAGGCCGGCGCCGACATGATCTTCCCGGAAGCCATCACCGAACTGGACATGTACAAACTGTTCGCCAACCGCGTGAAAGCGCCGATCCTGGCCAACATCACCGAATTCGGCGCGACGCCGCTGTACACCACCGAGCAACTCGCCGCTGCCGACGTGTCGCTGGTGCTGTACCCGCTGTCGGCCTTCCGCGCCATGAACAAAGCCGCGGAAAACGTCTACACCGCGATCCGCCGCGACGGCACGCAACAGAACGTCATCGACACCATGCAAACCCGCATGGAGCTTTACGATCGCATCGACTACCACACCTTCGAGCAGAAGCTCGATGCGTTGTTTGCGTCCAAGAAGTAATGAAAGCCCTGTAGGAGCGAAGCTTGCTCGCGAAGACGCACTGACATTCAACATTAATGTCGTCTGACACACCGCTTTCGCGAGCAAGCTTCGCTCCTACAAGTTTCCCTGACAAATTCAAGAAAAACTGGAGACAGCAATGGCCGAAGCAAAAGTACTCAGTGGCGCCGGGCTCCGTGGCCAGGTTGCCGGGCAAACCGCTCTGTCCACCGTGGGCCAGTCGGGCGCAGGCCTGACCTATCGCGGCTACGACGTTCGCGAACTGGCGGCTGACGCACAATTCGAAGAAGTGGCTTACCTGCTGCTTTACGGTGAACTGCCGACCAAGGCACAACTCGCCGCTTACATCAGCAAACTGGGCAAGCTGCGCGACCTGCCGCAAGCGCTCAAGGAAGTGCTGGAACGCATCCCCGCCGACGCCCACCCGATGGACGTGATGCGCACCGGCTGCTCGTTCCTGGGCAACATCGAGCCGGAGAAAGACTTCTCCGAGCAACACGACATCACCGACCGTTTGCTCGCCGCGTTCCCGGCGATCATGTGCTACTGGTATCGCTTCAGCCACGACGGCAAACGCATCAGCTGCGTGAGCGACGAACAATCCATCGGCGGCCACTTCCTGCACCTGCTGCACGACAAGAAGCCGAGCGAGTTGCACGTCAAAGTGATGAACGTTTCGCTGATCCTCTACGCGGAACACGAGTTCAACGCCTCGACCTTCACCGCACGGGTTTGCGCCTCGACGCTGTCGGACATGTATTCCTGCGTCACCGCGGCCATCGGTTCTCTGCGCGGTCCGCTGCACGGCGGCGCCAACGAAGCGGCGATGGAAATGATCGAGCGTTTTTCGTCGCCGGAAGAGGCGATCAAAGGCACCCTCGGCATGCTCGAGCGCAAGGACAAGATCATGGGCTTCGGTCACGCGATCTATAAGGACAACGATCCGCGTAATGAAGTGATCAAGGGCTGGTCGAAAAAACTCGCTGACGAAGTGGGCGACACCGTGTTGTTCCCGGTTTCCGAAGCCATCGACAAGACCATGTGGGAGCAGAAGAAACTGTTCCCGAACGCCGACTTCTATCATGCGTCGACGTACCACTTCATGGGCATTCCGACCAAGTTGTTCACACCGATTTTCGTCTGCTCGCGCCTGACCGGCTGGGCGGCGCACGTGTTCGAACAACGTGCCAACAACCGCATCATCCGCCCGAGCGCCGAGTACGTCGGCGTCGAACAGCGCAAGTTCGTGCCAATCGAACAACGCTGAATGGTGAAGGCCTGCACCGGGATCTGAACCCAACACAGATCCCTGTAGGAGCGAGCCTGCTCGCGATAGCGGTGGGTCAATCGACATCAATGTCGGATATGACTCAGTCATCGCGAGCAGGCTCGCTCCTACAGTGGATTGTGTTCACTTCAGGAGCTGTGCCAGGCCCCACCTTTTGTAACCACCGTGACCGAGTCCTGACGATGAACACTGAATTCCGCAAACCGCTGCCCGGCAGCCATCTGGATTACTTCGACGTCCGTGCGGCTGTCGAGGCCATCCAGCCCGGCGCCTACGACACTCTGCCGTACACTTCCCGCGTGCTGGCGGAAAACCTGGTGCGTCGCTGCGACCCGGCCACGCTCACCGAATCCCTGAAGCAATTCATCGAGCGCAAACGCGACCTCGACTTCCCGTGGTTCCCGGCCCGCGTGGTGTGCCACGACATTCTTGGCCAGACCGCGCTGGTCGACCTCGCCGGCCTGCGTGACGCCATCGCCCTGCAAGGTGGGGACCCGGCGCAAGTGAACCCGGTGGTGCCGACGCAATTGATCGTCGACCACTCCCTGGCCGTCGAGCGCGGTGGTTTTGATCCGGAGGCGTTCGAGAAGAACCGCGCCATCGAAGACCGTCGCAACGAAGACCGTTTCCACTTCATCAACTGGACCAAAAAGGCCTTCAAGAACGTTGATGTGATTCCACCAGGCAACGGGATCATGCACCAGATCAACCTGGAGAAAATGTCTCCGGTGATCCAGGTCCGCGACGGTGTGGCGTTCCCTGATACCTGCGTCGGTACCGACAGTCACACCCCGCACGTCGATGCGCTGGGCGTGATCGCCATCGGTGTCGGTGGCCTGGAAGCCGAGAGCGTGATGCTCGGCCGCGCGTCGTGGATGCGTCTGCCGGAAAGCGTCGGCGTTGAACTGACCGGCAAGCTGCAACCGGGCATCACTGCCACCGACATGGTGCTGGCGCTGACCGAGTTCCTGCGTCAGCAAAAAGTCGTCGGTGCATGGCTGGAGTTCTTCGGTGAAGGCGCTGCCGCGCTGACCCTCGGCGACCGCGCGACCATCTCCAACATGGCCCCGGAATACGGCGCCACGGCGGCGATGTTCTACATCGATCAGCAGACCATCGACTACCTCAAGCTCACCGGCCGTGAAGACGAGCAAGTGCAGTTGGTCGAGAACTACGCCAAGACCACCGGCCTGTGGGCTGACAGCCTGAAAGGCGCACAATACGAGCGCGGGTTGACCTTCAACTTGTCCTCGGTGGTGCGCAACATGGCCGGCCCGAGCAATCCGCACGCCCGGGTGGCAGTGTCGGATCTGGCCGCCAAAGGCATCTCCGGTCAGTGGGACGACGTGCCGGGCCAGATGCCGGACGGCGCCGTAATCATCGCCGCCATCACCAGCTGCACCAACACCAGCAACCCGCGCAACGTGATCGCCGCCGGCCTGCTGGCGCGCAACGCCAACAAGCTCGGATTGACCCGCAAGCCGTGGGTCAAATCGTCCCTGGCACCGGGTTCGAAAACCGTGGCGCTGTACCTCGACGAAGCGGGCCTGACGACTGAACTTGAGCAACTGGGCTTCGGCGTCGTGGCGTTCGCTTGCACCACCTGCAACGGCATGTCCGGCGCGCTGGATCCGGTGATTCAGCAAGAGATCATCGACCGCGACCTGTACGCCACCGCCGTGCTCTCCGGTAACCGCAACTTCGACGGCCGGATCCACCCGTACGCCAAAAACGCCTTCCTGGCTTCGCCGCCGTTGGTGGTTGCTTACGCCATCGCCGGCACCATCCGTTTCGACATCGAAAAAGATGTGTTGGGTGTGGTCGACGGTAAGGAAATCCGCCTGAAAGACATCTGGCCAAGCGACGAAGAAATCGACGCAGTGGTCAAAGCGTCGGTTAAACCGGAGCAATTCCGTCAGGTCTACATCCCGATGTTCGCCATCCACGAAGACACCGGCCCGAAAGTCACGCCGCTGTACGACTGGCGAGAGATGAGCACTTACATCCGCCGTCCGCCGTACTGGGAAGGCGCGCTGGCCGGTGCCCGTCCGCTCAAGGGCATGCGTCCGCTGGCGGTGCTGCCCGACAACATCACCACCGATCACCTGTCGCCATCGAATGCGATCATGCTCGACAGCGCCGCCGGCGAATACCTGGCGAAAATGGGCTTGCCGGAAGAGGACTTCAACTCTTACGCCACGCACCGTGGCGACCACCTGACCGCGCAGCGCGCCACCTTCGCCAACCCGAAACTGTTCAACGAAATGGTTCAGGAAAACGGCAAGGTCAAGCAGGGTTCTCTCGCTCGCGTCGAGCCGGAAGGCAAAGTGATGCGTATGTGGGAAGCCATCGAAACCTACATGGAGCGCAAGCAGCCGCTGATCATCATTGCCGGCGCCGACTACGGTCAGGGTTCGTCCCGCGACTGGGCGGCGAAGGGCGTGCGTCTGGCCGGTGTTGAAGCGATTGCCGCTGAAGGTTTCGAGCGCATTCACCGCACCAACCTAGTGGGCATGGGCGTATTGCCGCTGGAGTTCAAACCGGGCACCGACCGTCTCACGCTGAACATCGACGGCAGCGAAACCTACGACGTCATCGGTGAGCGCACCCCGCGCGCCGAGCTGACGCTGGTGATCAATCGCAAGAACGGTGAGCGCGTTGAAGTGCCGGTGACCTGCCGCCTCGACACCGCCGAAGAAGTGTCGATCTATGAGGCGGGTGGCGTGTTGCAGCGCTTCGCGCAAGACTTCCTTGAATCGGCAGTCGCCGTCTAAATCACGACGTGCGGGCACGGGATGTTCAGTCCCGTGTCTGCTTTGAAGGAGCACCATGGCACACGCACCTCAAATCGCCCCTCAAATTAAAATCGCCGCCACCTACATGCGCGGCGGCACCAGTAAAGGCGTGTTCTTCAGCCTGAAAGACCTGCCCGAAGCGGCACAGGTTCCAGGCCCGGCGCGCGATGCCTTGTTGCTGCGCGTGATCGGCAGCCCCGACCCGTACGACAAGCAAATCGACGGCATGGGTGGCGCGACCTCCAGCACCAGCAAAACCGTGATCCTGTCGAAAAGCATCAAGGCTGATCACGATGTCGATTACCTGTTCGGCCAAGTGTCCATCGACAAGCCTTTCGTCGACTGGAGCGGCAACTGCGGCAACCTGTCCGCGGCGGTCGGTTCGTTCGCCATCAGCAACGGTCTGGTGGACGCCAGCCGCATCCCGCACAACGGCGTTGCCGTGGTTCGCGTGTGGCAGGCCAACATCGGCAAGACCATCATCGCCCACGTACCGATCACCAACGGTGAAGTGCAGGAAACCGGCGATTTCGAACTCGACGGCGTGACCTTTCCGGCCGCTGAAGTGCAGGTCGAATTCATGGATCCGGCAGCGGAAGAAGAGGGCGGCGGTGGTTCGATGTTCCCCACCGGCAACCTGGTGGATGATCTGGAAGTGCCCGGCGTCGGGACCTTCAAGGCGACCATGATCAATGCCGGCATCCCGACGATTTTCGTCAACGCTGAAGACATCGGTTATACCGGTACCGAGTTGCAGGGCGCGATCAATGGCGATCCGAAAGCGTTGCTGATGTTCGAGACCATTCGCGCTTATGGCGCGTTGCGCATGGGCTTGATCAAGGACCTGGACGAAGCGGCCAAGCGTCAGCACACGCCGAAGGTGGCCTTTGTGGCCAAGCCTGCGGACTACGTGGCGTCCAGCGGCAAGGCGATTGCGGCGGGTGATGTCGACCTGCTGGTGCGTGCGCTGTCGATGGGCAAATTGCACCACGCGATGATGGGCACGGCGGCCGTTGCAATCGGTACTGCCGCAGCGATTTCCGGGACGTTGGTCAACCTTGCGGCGGGTGGCATCGAACGTAATGCCGTGCGCTTCGGGCATCCGTCCGGCACATTGCGCGTGGGCGCCGAGGCCAGCCAGGTGAACGGTGAATGGACCGTGAACAAAGCCATCATGAGCCGCAGTGCGCGGGTGTTGATGGAAGGTTACGTTCGCGTGCCGGGTGATTCTTTCTAACTGACACCTATCCCCTGTAGGAGCCAGGCTTGCCGGCGAAGGCGACCTCAAGATCGCCTTCGCCGGCAAGCCTGGCTCCTACAGGACCTATTTCAACAATAAGAATCTGTAACCCACTGAGATTGCCCTGAACCGAGGTCCCATCAACGAAGCACTAACCGAGTGAATCGAACATGAGCGCCAACGTCGACCTGAACGACCGCCCCGACTACGACACTGTCCTGCAGGATATTGCCGATTACGTCCTCAACTTCAAAATCGACTCCAAGGAAGCGCTGGACACCGCCCGCAACTGCCTGATCGACACCCTCGGCTGCGGCCTCCTCGCCCTGCGCTTCCCCGAATGCACCAAACACCTGGGCCCCATCGTCGAAGGCACCGTCGTCCCGTTCGGCGCCCGCGTGCCAGGCACCCATTTCCGGCTCGATCCTGTCAAAGCCGCCTGGGACATCGGCTGCATCGTGCGTTGGCTCGACTACAACGACACCTGGCTCGCCGCCGAATGGGGGCATCCGTCCGATAACCTCGGCGGCATTCTCGCGGTGGCCGATCACCTGTCGCAAAAGCGTCTGGCCAATGGTGATGCGCCGCTTACGATTCGCGCGGTGCTCGAAGCCATGATCATGGCCCACGAGATCCAGGGGGTGATCGCGCTGGAAAACTCCTTCAATCGTGTAGGGCTCGATCACGTCATCCTGGTGAAAGTGGCCTCGACTGCCGTCACCGCCAAACTCATGGGCGCTAATCGCGAGCAACTGCTGTCGGCGTTGTCCCACGCCTTTGCCGACGGCCAGGCGCTGCGCACGTATCGGCATGCGCCGAATGCCGGGTCGCGCAAATCCTGGGCGGCAGGCGATGCGTCCAGCCGGGGAGTGCGCCTGGCGGACATGGCGATGCGCGGCGAGATGGGCATCCCCGGCGTGCTGACCGCCAAGCAGTGGGGCTTCTACGACGTGTTGTTCAGCCACACCAACAACGACCTGGCGCTAAAGCCTGAAGACAAACGCACGTTCAGCTTCTCCCGCCAATACGGCACCTATGTGATGGAAAACGTGCTGTTCAAAATCAGTTTCCCCGCCGAATTTCACGCGCAAACCGCCTGCGAAGCGGCAGTGACCCTGCATCCACAGGTTAGAAATCGTCTGCATGAGATCGACAAAATCGTCATCACCACCCACGAATCGGCGATCCGCATCATTTCCAAGGTCGGCCCGCTGGCCAATGCCGCCGACCGCGATCACTGCATTCAGTACATGACCGCCGTGCCGTTGGCCTTTGGCAATCTGGTCGCGGAGCAATACGAAGATGACTTCCATGCCGCGCACCCGATCATCGACGTGCTGCGGGACAAAATGGTCATCGTCGAAGACCTGCGCTTCACCCGTGAATACCTGGAAGCCGACAAGCGTTCGATCGCCAACGCGATCCAGGTGTTTTTCAAGGACGGTTCCAGCACCGAGAACGTGGTGGTCGAGTATCCGATCGGCCATCGCCGTCGCCGCACCGACGGCATTCCGCTGCTGGAAGACAAGTTCAAGGCCAACCTGGCGACCCGCTTCACCGCCCAGCGATGCGCCGAGATCTTTGCGTTGTGCAAGGATCAGGTTGCCCTTGAAGCAATACCGGTCAACCGTTTCATGGACTTGTTTGTCATCTGAGCCACTTCTCCACAGGCAATTTTGTGATCCCAAACCCCGTCAGCAAAATCGCCGAGTACATCATCAGTTCCCGGGACAAGGTTTGCCCCTCGTACCAGGCACCGATGATCACTGCGAACACCGGAAAAATGATGAACACAAACGACAAAATGATCGGGCTCAGCCGCTTGAGCAACAGGAAGTAAACGATAAACCCGCCCACCGACGCCACCAACCCCAGATAGAGCAGGGCGCTCCACGAACGCGCGGTGATGGCATCGAACACCGGTGCTTCGACACTCAATCCGGCGACAAACAGCATCAGCCCGGCGATGCCAATGGGCAGCGTGTTGTAGGTGATGACGCTGATCGCCGTACCGTGTTTTTTCGTCACCACGTAACACAGCGCATGCATCACCGCAGCGCAGAGAATCGCCAACACTCCGAACAATTCGGCATGGGCCAGATGCAACCCCTGGCTGCGGATGATCATGAACAGACTGCCGAAGCCAATGGCGATGCCGAGCACTTGCGAAGGGTAGATTTTCTCCCGCAGAAACAGTGCGGAAAACAGCAGGATGAACACCGGCATGCAGCTGAACAGCAGCGCCGTCAGGCCGGACGAAACGTGTATCTCGCCGTAGTTGAGCAAGTAGTACGGCAGGCTGAAATACGACAGCGTGACAAAGACAAAAAACCAGCGGCTTTCCTTGGGGAACAGCAGTGGCTCACGACGTATCAGGGCGAAGCCGAGAAAGAGCGGGAAGGCGATGAGGAACCGCAGGCCGGCGGCGGTCAGCGGCGGCACGCTTTCAACGGCAATCTTGATCCCGAGCCACGTGGTGCCCCAGCTCAGGCACACGATCAGGAACAGTGCGCTGGTGACCAATCCGGCCAGCCAGGGTTTTCGAATACTTGAAGAGGCGCTGAGGGCGATGGACATGATCGTGCTCCTTCGTTGTCGAAATTGACCCGGTTACCAAATAGGTCTATTCCTGATTGAACCTGTTTTCAGCACGCTATTCGGGATGGAAATGACTGTCAAAGTAAGTATTGCCACGGTGTCAATCCTGCGCGAAGGCTTGGCTCATAGGCGCGGCGTCAAGTACAAGCGCTTGGCCGAGGCCCTCGAAAAAAGCATCGGCGAAGGCTTGATCGAGCCCGGCAGCAAGCTGCCACCCCATCGTTTGTTGGCGGACAGCCTGGGCGTGACCATCGGCACCATCAGCCGTGCGTATGGCGAACTGGAGCGGGTAGGGTTGGTGGTCGCCCGTGTAGGAGATGGCACCTATGTGCGTCAGCGCGGGATGGAACGGCCGCGGGATTCCGGCTTTCGCAATGTCAGCGACGAGCCACAGTGTTACTTCGATATGAGTCGGAATCAGCCGATTCCGGGGCAGGAAGCCGCCTTTCTGAGTCAAAGCCTGCGGACCCTGGCCAGCGACCCGCACACCTTGCAGTTGCTCAGCGGTTACACGGCCGATGCCGGATTACCGCGCCATCGTGCGGCAGGCGCCCACTGGCTGCGGCATCAGGCATTCGTGCCGAGCGCCGAGCAGGTCATTTGCGTCAATGGCGGCCAGCACGGCTTGCTCTGCGTGTTGATGGCGTTGCTCAAGCCCGGCGATACACTGGTGACCGAGCAGTTGACTTACCCCGGGCTGAACAGCGTCGCCCGCATGCTCGGCATAAAGCTGATCGGTGTCGGGATGGATGACGAAGGATTGTTGCCTGATGCGCTGTCGGACGTTTGCCAGCATCATCGGGTATCCGCGGTGTACTGCACGCCGACAATCCAGAATCCTACAGCGGCGGTGATGTCCGTCCCACGGCGCGAGGCGATTGCCGAGGTCTGTCGCCAGCACAATCTGCTGATCATCGAGGACGAAGCCCACGCCGTGCTGGCGCAGCAGCGTCCGTTGCCCTTGAGTAACTTTGCCCCGGAGCGTTCGGTGTTGATTGGCAGCCTGAGCAAAGCGGTTTCGGCGGGTTTACGGGCGGGTTATCTGCATGCGCCGCAACCGTTGATCGGACGGCTGAGCGCAGCGGTGCGCGGGACGTGCTGGATGGCGAGTCCGCTGTCGATGGAGCTGGCAACGGCGTGGATCGAAAACGGTATCGCCGAACAGTTGCTGGGGCAGCAGATTGTCGAAATCAGCCGCCGCAAGCGTTTGGTCAGCCCAATGTTAGAAGAGGTCGGATACAAGACTCATCCCCACAGCCCACACTTCTGGATCGAAGTGCCCGAGCCGTGGCGGGCCTCGCAGATTGCTGAGGAGCTCAAGGCAAATAATTTTCTGGTGGCTACCGCTGAAGCGTTTGCGGTCGGGCATGCCGCGGTGCCGCAGTGCATCAGGGCAAGTGTTTGTAATTCAGCAGGGGATGATGGGTTATTGCTTCAAGGGTTTGAATCGCTGGCGGGGGCATTGTCTGAGACCGAGTGATCGTTCATCGCGGGCAAGCCACGCTCCCACAGGGATTTCCGTCGTACACAAATATTGTGTCCACCGAAGATCCCTGTGGGAGCGGCGGTGCGACGATTCGACTTGCCCGCGATGGCGGTCGATCAGGCGCTAAAGAACTACTTAAACCGCCGCTCCACGCCTTTCTCTACCAGAATCTTCGCCGAAATCTCTTCCACCGAAAAATGCGTGGAATTGATGTGCGGAATGTTCTCGCGGCGGAACAGGTTCTCCACCTCACGCACCTCGAATTCGCACTGGGCGTAGCTCGAATAGCGGCTGTTGGGCTTGCGCTCGTTGCGGATCGCGGTGAGGCGATCCGGGTCGATGGTCAGGCCGAACAGCTTGTGCTGGTGGGCGCGCAGGGTGGCAGGCAGTTGCAGGCGCTCCATGTCGTCTTCGGTCAGCGGGTAGTTGGCCGCGCGGATGCCGAATTGCATGGCCATGTACAGGCAGGTAGGGGTCTTGCCGCAACGCGACACGCCGACCAGGATCAGGTCGGCCTTGTCGTAATAGTGCGTGCGGGCGCCATCGTCGTTGTCGAGGGCGAAGTTCACCGCCTCGATTCGCTCCATGTAGTTGGAGTTGCTGCCGATGGAGTGGGATTTGCCGACGGTGTAGGAAGAATGCTCGGTCAATTCCTGTTCAAGAGGCGCAAGAAAGGTCGAGAAAATGTCGATCATGAAACCATTGGACGTTGCGAGGATCTCACGGATGTCCTGATTGACGATGGTGTCAAAGATAATCGGCCGGAAGCCGTCGTTTTCGGCGGCTTTGTTGATTTGTTGTACCATGGCCCGCGCTTTATCCACGTTGTCGATGTACGGCCGCGTGAATTTGCTGAAGGTAATGTTTTCGAACTGCGCCAGGAGGCTTTGGCCGAGGGTTTCGGCTGTGATGCCGGTGCCGTCGGAAATAAAGAAAGCAGATCGTTTCATTTGCACCTTGGGCCTTAAGCTAATGATCATTCTTGGATATGATAGGCGCGATTTGCCGGCCGCCAGTGGCCCGCATTCTCACTTATTTTCCAGGTCCAGGCCATACAGCCGGCAAACGCTCCCCCGAGCAGCCGGCTTCTGAGCTTTTCCAACACAGTTAGTGGAGAGATCACCTTGGTAGAGTACGTAGTTTCCCTCGATAAGCTCGGCGTCCATGATGTAGAGCACGTAGGGGGCAAGAACGCATCCCTGGGCGAGATGATCAGTAACCTCGCAGGTGCCGGTGTATCGGTGCCCGGTGGCTTCGCCACGACAGCTCAGGCTTATCGTGATTTTCTGGAACTGAGCGGCCTGAACGATCAGATCCATGCCGCCCTCGACGCTCTCGACGTCGACGATGTCAACGCCCTGGCCAAGACCGGCGCCCAGATCCGTCAATGGATCATGGAAGCCGAATTCCCCGAGAAGCTCAACGCCGAGATCCGCACCGCGTTCGCCACGCTGTCGGCCGGCAACCCTGACATGGCCGTGGCCGTGCGCTCTTCCGCTACCGCCGAAGACTTGCCGGACGCTTCCTTCGCCGGTCAGCAGGAAACCTTCCTGAACATCCGTGGTGTCGAAAACGTCATTCGCGCCGCCAAAGAGGTGTTCGCCTCCCTGTTCAACGACCGCGCGATTTCCTACCGCGTCCACCAGGGCTTCGACCACAAGCTGGTCGCCCTGTCGGCTGGCGTGCAGCGCATGGTCCGCTCCGAAACCGGCACCGCCGGCGTGATGTTCACCCTCGATACCGAATCGGGCTTCCGTGACGTGGTGTTCATCACCGGCGCCTACGGCCTGGGTGAAACCGTCGTACAAGGCGCGGTGAACCCGGATGAGTTCTACGTCCACAAAGGCACGCTGGCCGCCGGTCGTCCGGCCATCCTGCGTCGCAACCTGGGCAGCAAGGCCATCAAGATGATCTACGGCGAAGTCGCCACGGCCGGCAAGTCGGTCAAGACCATCGACGTGGACAAGGCTGATCGCGCCCGTTTCTGCCTGACCGACGCCGAAGTCAGCGAACTGGCCAAGCAAGCGATGATCATCGAGAAGCACTACAAGTGCCCGATGGACATCGAATGGGCCAAAGACGGCGACGACGGCAAGCTCTACATCGTTCAGGCCCGTCCTGAAACCGTGAAGAGCCGTACCTCGGCCAACGTCATGGAACGCTACCTGTTGAAAGAAACCGGCACCGTGCTGGTTGAAGGTCGCGCCATCGGCCAGCGCATCGGCGCCGGCAAGGTCCGTATCATCAAGGACGTGTCCGAGATGGACAAGGTCCAGCCAGGCGACGTACTGGTCTCCGACATGACTGACCCGGACTGGGAACCGGTCATGAAGCGCGCCAGCGCCATCGTCACCAACCGCGGCGGCCGTACCTGCCACGCGGCGATCATCGCTCGCGAGCTGGGCATCCCGGCCGTGGTCGGTTGCGGCAACGCCACCCAGCTGTTGAAAGACGGCCAGGGCGTGACCGTTTCCTGCGCTGAAGGCGACACTGGCTACATCTTCGAAGGCGAACTGGGCTTCGACATCAAGAAAAACTCCGTCGATGCCATGCCTGATCTGCCGTTCAAGATCATGATGAACGTCGGCAACCCGGACCGTGCATTCGACTTCGCGCAACTGCCGAACGCCGGTGTGGGCCTGGCCCGTCTGGAGTTCATCATCAACCGCATGATCGGTGTCCACCCGAAAGCGCTGTTGAACTACGACGGCCTGCCGCAGGACATCAAGGACAGCGTCGACAAGCGCATCGCCGGTTACGACGATCCGGTCGGCTTCTACGTCGACAAACTGGTTGAAGGCATCAGCACCCTGGCCGCTGCGTTTACCCCAAAAAAGGTCATCGTGCGTCTGTCGGACTTCAAGTCCAACGAATACGCGAACCTGATCGGCGGCAAGCTCTACGAGCCGGAAGAAGAAAACCCGATGCTGGGCTTCCGTGGTGCTTCGCGTTACATCAGCGAAGCATTCCGTGACTGCTTCGAGCTCGAGTGCCGCGCCCTCAAGCGTGTGCGCAACGACATGGGCCTGACCAACGTCGAAATCATGGTGCCGTTCGTCCGTACCTTGGGCGAAGCGAGCCAGGTCATCGACCTGTTGGCGGAGAACGGTCTGAAGCGCGGCGAAAACGGTCTGCGCATCATCATGATGTGCGAACTGCCGTCCAACGCGATCCTGGCTGAAGAATTCCTCGAGTTCTTCGACGGCTTCTCCATCGGCTCCAACGACCTGACTCAGCTGACGCTGGGCCTGGACCGTGACTCCGGGATCATCGCTCACCTGTTCGACGAGCGTAATCCGGCGGTCAAGAAGTTGCTGGCCAACGCGATTCAGGCCTGCAACAAGGCTGGCAAGTACATCGGCATTTGCGGTCAGGGTCCTTCGGACCACCCTGATCTGGCCAAATGGCTGATGGAGCAGGGCATCGAAAGCGTTTCGTTGAACCCCGATTCCGTACTGGAAACCTGGTTCTTCCTGGCTGAAGGTCAGGCGTCGGCTTGATGGTGTGAGTGAAGCCCCGGCCGCTTTAGTGGCCGGGGCTTTAAGATTCAAGTAGGGCGGGCTCCTCTGGAAGCCGCCCTTTTTTGTGCAAGAGCATTATGCAAAGCAGCAGCAACCTATTTCCTGTCGCCCTGATCAGCGCCGAGCGTCGCGGCGATCTGAGCGAAGATGTCTATCGTCTGAAACCTGGCAACAGCCCTGACGGCACCGTCGAACTGGCTGTGACGCGTCTTGGCATGGCGGATGAACCGTCCGTGCGTGGCGTGCCGGTGATTTTGTTGCACGGCAGCTTTTCCAATCGCCGGTTCTGGTTCTCGCCCAAAGGCCTTGGGCTGGGCGCCTACCTGACGCGTCTGGGCTTCGATGTCTGGATTCCCGAAATGCGCGGTCACGGCCTGTCCCAGCGCAATCAGAACTACCGCAAGAACCGCGTGAGCGACTACGCCCGTTACGATCTGCCGGCGATTGGCGCGTTCGTGCGTGAGCAGAGCGGCCAGGTCCCGCACTGGATCGGTCACTCGCTGGGCGGCATCACGCTGGCGGCGGCGCTGGGTGGGGAATACATCGGCGAGCCTGTCGTCGCGTCTGCGGCGTTCTTCGGTACGCAAGTCAGTCGCACCTACTGGCCGTTGAAAATTCCACCGGTGGAGTGGAGCGGTCGCTTCATTCTCACGCGTTTCGCCCAGCTCTCCGGTTCGCGGCTCAAGCGTGGCCCGGAGGACGAGCCGATTGGCCTGGCCCTGGAAAGCATGCGCTGGTATGGCCTGTTCGGGCGCTTTGGCGATGCGGACAAGGACTGGTGGGCGGGATTGGCCGAGGTTCAATTGCCGGTGCTGGCCGTAAGCGCCGCTGGGGATCACCAGGATCCGGCGTGGGCGTGCCGCAAGTTGTTCGATCAAGTGGGTTGCGAACACAAGCAATTCATCAACCTTGGCCGCGAGCAGGGCTTTGGCGATAATTTTGGCCACGTGGAAATGCTCGTCAGCAAAGCCGCTCAAGCCGAAGTCTGGCCGTTGGTGGCGCGCTGGCTGGCCGATCAGCAAACGCCTTTGCTGGGAGAAAAGCCGGATTTGTCCACGGCAGTCTGAGCCTGATGCTCTAACAAGGGCATTTCGCTCTGTTCGGCTTGAGGCTAAGATATGACGCATTGAGCTGTTCCGGTCACTTTGCGACACACTCGATTGTCTTCCTCTTTACAGGAGTTTCTCGATGAACCATTACCTCACGCCTGACCTGTGCGACGCCTACCCGGAGCTGGTGCAGGTGCTGGAACCGATGTTCAGCAATTTCGGCGGCCGTGATTCCTTCGGCGGCGAAATCGTGACCATCAAGTGCTTCGAAGACAACTCGCGGGTCAAGGAGCAGGTCGAGCTCAAGGGTAATGGCAAGGTGCTGGTAGTCGATGGTGGTGGTTCGCTGCGTCATGCGTTGCTGGGTGACATGCTGGCCGAGAAAGCCGCGAAAAACGGTTGGGAAGGGCTGGTGATCTACGGTTGCATCCGCGACGTCGATATCATCGCGCAGACCGATCTGGGCGTTCAGGCCCTCGCCAGCCACCCGAGGAAATCCGACAGACGTGGGCTCGGCGACCTTAACGTTTCGGTGACTTTCGCCGGAGTGACGTTCCATCCAGGCCATTACATTTACGCGGACAACAACGGCGTGATCATCTCGCCAAGCCCGTTGAAGATGCCTGAATAAAGCGCAAGACCAACAAAGGGGTGAGGATGTTCGAGGAAGAAAACGCGCAGTGGGGGCTGGTGCATGCCCTGGTGCTGGATGGTAAAGGCGGTGCGCGTTCGATAGCCCGGACTGAACTCGATGACTTGCAGCTTCAGGCACATGAAAGCCTGTGGCTGCACTGGGATCGCAGTCACCCGCAAACCCGGACCTGGCTGCGCAAATCCAGCGGTTTGAGTGAGTTCAGCTGTGACCTCCTGCTCGAAGAAAACACCCGGCCGCGCCTTCTGCCGCTACCGGACTCCGAACTGCTGTTGTTTCTGCGTGGGGTCAACCTGAACCCGGGCGCCGAGCCGGAAGACATGGTCTCGGTGCGGATCTTCGCCTCCGCCCAGCGCATCATTTCCCTGCGTTTGCGTCCATTGCGCGCCACCGATGAGTTACTGGTGACGCTGGCCGAAGGCAAAGGGCCGAAAACCGCCTCCGAACTCATCCTTTATATGGCTCAGTACCTCACTCATAAGGTGCAGGATCTGGTCAGTTGCCTCTCGGAAGTGGTCGATGAGGAAGAAGAAAAGCTGGATGCCGACGAACGGTATACACCCGAGCATGGCGCCATTTTGCAGATCCGTCGTCGGGCTGCTGCACTGAAACGTTTCCTTGCTCCGCAGCGGGAAATTTTCGGACAGCTGACGCGGATAAAACTGCCCTGGTTCGTCGAAGACGATGGCGATTACTGGAACGAATTGAACAACAGCCTGACCCGTTATCTCGAAGAGCTGGAATTGACCCGGGAGCGGGTGGGGCTGGTCCTCGAGGCCGAAGATCGACGTTTGAGCGTGCGCATGAACCGCACGATGTACCGCTTCGGGATCATCACCGGGATCTTTTTGCCGATGAGTTTTCTGGCGGGTCTTCTGGGCATCAACGTCGGCGGGATTCCGTTCTCCGCCAGCCCTTATGGTTTCCTGATCGCGTGCCTGATGATGGTTTCAGTAGCGCTCGGGCAGTGGTGGTTATTTCGACGTTTGCGCTGGGTCTGACGATGAGCCATGTGACCCGGGCAAATTTGACCGCGTCTTTCACAGACATCACGAGAGGTGCGTATGCACGATCCGTTTGAACAGTCTTTGCGCGACATGCTGAACGCTTCGCCGTCCACCCGTGACGACGATGCGTGTCTTGGGCGTGTCCTGAAAACCGCCAACCGCCAGGTCGGCGCCGGCGATCTGTTCAGCCTGCTGGGCCGCTGGTTGCCCGCGCTGATGATCGCCCTCAATAACGGCTCGGCCCACGTCTCGCCGGTATCCCGTCACCGTAAACCTACCGTTCGCACCGCTGATAAGGCTGATTGAATATGGAACTTGATCTCTGGACACAGAGCCTCGTCACTGCAATGACTGCGTTATGGACCAAGGTGGCAAATTTCATCCCGAACCTGTTCGGTGCACTGGTCGTTTTGCTGTTGGGTTTCGTCGTTGCGAAACTTTTGGATACTTTGCTGTCCAAGTTGCTCGCCAAGCTGGGCCTTGATCGCCTGATGGGCGGCACCGGTCTGACCAAATTACTGTCCCGGGCCGGCCTGCAAGTGCCGATCTCGACCCTGATTGGCAAGATTGTCTATTGGTTCGTTCTGCTGATTTTTCTGGTTTCTGCCGCAGAATCCCTTGGACTTGAGCGAGTTTCGGCTACGCTTGACATGCTTGCGCTGTATTTGCCGAAAGTATTTGGCGCCGCGCTGGTACTGCTGGTGGGTGTTTTGCTGGCGCAACTGGCCAATGGGCTGGTGCGCGGTGCCGCAGAGGGCGTAGGGCTGGATTACGCTGCGGGCCTGGGGCGAATTGCTCAGGGGCTGGTGATCATCATCAGTATTTCGGTCGCGATCAGCCAGTTGGAGGTCAAGACTGACCTGCTCAACCACGTGATTGTGATCGTATTGATTACCGTTGGTCTGGCGGTTGCGCTGGCCATGGGGTTGGGAAGCCGGGAAATTGCCGGTCAGATTCTTGCGGGAATCTATGTGCGTGAGTTGTATCAGGTTGGGCAACAAGTGCGTGTTGGCGAGGTCGAAGGTCAGATCGAAGAGATCGGCACGGTTAAAACCACATTGCTGACCGATGAGGGTGAGCTAGTCTCTCTCTCCAATCGGATCCTCCTGGAGCAGCATGTGAGTAGCCGCTAACCCGGCAAACCCTGCTAATGTATGCCGCCGCAAATGGCCCTGTAAGGGTCGCGGCGGACATTGACCTGACTGTCGGCCCGACTTGTTTTGAATAAAGCTCAATCGCTCTCCACGCGCTACGACCCCCGCGAGCTCTCTGATGAGGAGTTGGTCGCGCGCTCGCATACCGAGCTGTTTCACGTAACACGCGCCTATGAAGAACTGATGCGGCGTTACCAACGAACATTATTTAACGTCTGTGCACGATATCTGGGGAACGATCGCGACGCAGACGATGTCTGTCAGGAAGTGATGTTAAAGGTGCTGTATGGCCTGAAGAACTTCGAGGGGAAATCGAAGTTCAAGACGTGGCTATACAGCATCACGTACAACGAATGCATCACACAGTATCGGAAGGAACGGCGAAAGCGTCGCTTGATGGATGCTTTGAGTCTGGACCCCCTCGAGGAAGCGTCTGAAGAGAAGATGCCGAAGCCCGAGGACAAGGGCGGACTCGATCGCTGGCTGGTGTATGTGAACCCGATTGACCGTGAAATTCTGGTGCTACGATTTGTCGCAGAGCTGGAATTTCAGGAGATCGCAGACATAATGCACATGGGTTTGAGTGCGACAAAAATGCGTTACAAAATTGCTCTTTATAAATTTCGTGTGAAATTTTGTGTCATTTCTTAATCTTTTTTGGGGTATAATT
>NZ_JBIWAF010000006.1:28395-115478 GCF_044759925.1 Pseudomonas sp. NPDC099000 | reverse complement strand
GATGGGGATTTCACGGCTGAAACTGAAAAACACCTTGGGCTTGGCCATTGGTTCTTTGATTGCCGCCACTTCGTTCGGCGCTCTGGCACAAGGCCAAGGCGCAGTTGAAATCGAAGGCTTCGCCAAGAAAGAACAATTCGACAGCGCTCGTAACTTCAAGAACAACGGCAACCTGTTCGGCGGTTCGATCGGTTACTTCCTGACCGACGACGTTGAACTGCGTCTGGCCTACGACGAAGTGCACAACGTACGTTCCGACGACGGTCGTAACATCAAGGGTGCTAACACCGCTCTGGACGCTCTGTACCACTTCAACAACCCAGGCGACATGCTGCGTCCTTACGTATCGGCTGGTTTCTCCGATCAAAGCATCGGTCAGAACGGTTCGGGCGGTCGTAACCGTTCCACCTTCGCCAACGTTGGCGGCGGTGCAAAACTGTACTTCACCGACAACTTCTACGCCCGTGCTGGCGTTGAAGCTCAATACAACATCGACCAGGGCGACACCGAGTGGGCTCCAAGCGTCGGTATCGGTGTGAACTTCGGTGGCGGCTCCAAGCCTGCTGCTGCTCCAGTTCCAGCACCAGCTGAAGTCTGCTCCGACAGCGACAACGATGGCGTGTGCGACAACGTTGACAAGTGCCCGGACACCCCAGCCAACGTAACTGTTGACGCTGATGGCTGCCCAGCAGTTGCTGAAGTTGTTCGTGTTGAACTGGACGTGAAATTCGACTTCGACAAGTCGGTAGTCAAGCCTAACAGCTACGGCGACATCAAAAACCTCGCTGACTTCATGAAGCAGTACCCATCTACCAGCACTACTGTTGAAGGTCACACTGACTCCGTCGGTCCTGACGCTTACAACCAGAAACTGTCCGAGCGTCGTGCAAACGCCGTTAAGCAAGTTCTGACCAACCAGTACGGTGTTGAATCGACTCGCGTTCAGTCTGTTGGCTACGGCGAATCCCGCCCAGTTGCTGACAACAAAACTGACGCTGGCCGCGCTGTAAACCGTCGCGTAGAAGCGCAGGTTGAAGCTAACGCTAAGTAATTAGCGCGCAGCTCTGAAAAGCCCGGCTTAGGCCGGGCTTTTCTTTGTCTGCGATTTGGTGAGGGAGGTGAGTCAGGTGGATTCAGGCTGACTGATCAGCCGTCATCGCGGGCAAGTCGCGCTCCCACAGGGATTGAGTGCCGCATGCTGCAACAGCGCCAATCACCAGGATCGCCGGGCTTTTCAATTCAAAGCTACGGGCATCTTCTTCCATGGCCGTCAAATCGCTCCGACATTCCCGTTGGTGCGGCAGGGAAGCGTTTTCTATCATTGCCACCGGCGTATCCGCGGCCATTCCCCCGGCCAGCAGTTGCTCGCCAATCTCGCTCAGCTTCGCCACACCCATGTAGATCACCAACGTCGTGCCGCTTTGGGCCAGGGCTTGCCAGTTCAGGCTGCTGCCATCCTGAGTGTGGGCGGTGACCAGCGTCACACCCCGAGCAACGCCGCGCAGGGTCAATGGAATAGCGCATTGCGTCGCACCCGCCAGCCCGGCAGTGATGCCGTTGACCAGTTCGACTTCAACACCGCGCTCGCGCAGCCACTGCGCCTCTTCACCGCCGCGACCGAAGATGCACGGATCGCCGCCCTTGAGCCGCACCACGCATTTGCCGTGGCGGGCATAACGCAGCATCAGGCGATGAATGAAGGCTTGAGGCGTGGAGCGACAGCCGCCGCGTTTGCCCACGGCAATGATCCGCGCGCCGGGGCAGTGCTCCAGCACCGCGTCATTGACCAGATCGTCGATCAACACCACATCCGCTTCTCTCAACGCCCGAACAGCCTTGAGGGTCAGTAATTCAGGGTCGCCAGGGCCCGCACCCACCAGCCAGACTTTTGCGCTCATCGTATTTTCCTCACGAGATGACGGCGACCGGCTGCGCAGTGGCAGCCAGCAGACGTTTGATTTCCGGTACGCAGGAGCCGCATTGCGTGCCGCAGCCCAATTCTTGTTTCAAACCCTGTAAATCCAGGCCACGGCTAATGCCGGCGCAGACCGCGCCTTGACTGACGTTCTTGCAGTTGCACAGGGTTTTCGTGGCCGTGGCCGCTGTACCCGCGTTGCCCGGTGGCATGCTCAGCGGTGCCAGCAGCCAGCGCCGCAGTTGTTCGTCGACGCGGCCCTCAAGCCAGAGGTTTTGCAGCCAGTGCTGGGCGAGGGTTTCGCCGGCCAGGCGAATCACGGTGATCCGCCCGTTCTCGATCCGCACGCGTTTGCCGATGGAACGCCCCGGGTCGTCGTAGGCCAGTACCGGACCGTGGTTGAGCGCCAGGCATTGGTCGATATCACGCAGCAGTTGCGGATCAGGCGCGATCGCGCTGGCAGCGCGTATCAGCAGCGCAGGGCGTTCGCGGCCGATAAGGCTGAGGCTGGCGTAGGAAAACGCCTCACAGAGCGGTCGTAGCGTCTCGAAATGTTGTTGAACATTGCCTTCAACCAAGGCGAACAGCTGCCACGGCAGTTGCACAGGTTCAAGTCGCACGCCGCTGTGTTTGAGTTCCGGTTGTTTCGACAGCGGATCGAAGGCGGGCAGGGTGAGGGTGTTCACGCCGCCCTTGAGGAAACGGTCACCAAAATGCATCGGCATAAAGGCTTGGCCGGGCCGCACGCTGTCGTCGCTGGCGACCGGCACAATCACCGCGCCACGCCGACTTTTCAGGCTGACCAGATCGCCAGATTGCAAGCGATGCCGACGCAGTTCATCCGGGTGCAGGCTCAACACCGCCTCGCTGACATGACCGAACAGCTGCGCGGCGGTGCCAGTGCGGCTCATGCCGTGCCATTGATCGCGCAAGCGGCCGGTAATCAGCGTCAGCGGAAAGTGTGCGTCGCGCTGTTCCTTGGCCGCGCGATACGGATCGGCCACAAACTGAGCGCGTCCGCTGGCGGTCGGGAAAATTCCGTCGAGGTACAGCCGGGCAGTACCTTCGCTGGCGCCAGTGGGAAAGGGCCATTGTTGTGGACCGAGGCGGTCGATCAGCTCATGACTGATCCCGGACAGGTCCAGATCACGCCCGCGGGTCAGGTATTTGTATTCGTCGAAGACCTGCGCCGGCGTTTCAAAGGCAAACAGACTGTTTTGCCCAGGACGCAGCTGTTTTTCCAGGCGTTGTGCGAAGTCCGCCGTGATCGCCCAGTCGGCACGCGCTTCACCCGGTGCGACGATGGCCCGGCGGACGTGGGAAATACGCCGTTCAGAGTTGGTCACCGTGCCGTCCTTCTCGCCCCAACTGGCGGCGGGCAACAGCAGGTCGGCGAAGGCGGCGGTCTCGGTGGTGCGAAAGGCTTCCTGCAACACCACGAACGGGCAGGCCTCCAGGGCGGCGCGCACGGCGGTCTGGTCCGGCAACGATTGGGCGGGGTTGGTGCAGGCGATCCACAGGGCTTTGATTTTTCCGCTGCGAACCTGCTCAAACAACTCGATCGCGGTGAGCCCGGTGTTTTCCGGCAGTTGATCAACACCCCAGTAAGCCGCCACTTCCGCGCGATGCTCGGCATTGGCCGCTTCTCGATGGCCAGGCAGCAGGTTCGACAGGCTGCCGGTTTCCCGTCCACCCATGGCATTTGGCTGACCCGTCAGGGAGAAAGGTCCTGCGCCCGGCCGGCCGATTTGCCCGGTGGCCAGGTGCAGGTTGATCAGCGCGCTGTTTTTTGCGCTGCCGGATGTGGATTGGTTAAGCCCCATGCACCACAGCGACAGAAAACGCTTGGAGGTGCCGATCCATTTGGCGCATTCCTGTAATTGCTCGACCTCGATCCCACACAGCTGCGACACCATTGACGGCGTGTAATCGCGTACCAGATTTTTCAGTTCGGCCAGGCCTTCGGTGTGGGCTTTGATGAAGTCACGGTCGACCCAGTCTTCCCACAGCAGCAGGTGCAAAATCCCATGGAACAAGGCGACATCGGTCCCGGGAAGGATCGCGAGGTGCAGGTCAGCCAAATCGCAGGTGTCGGTACGACGTGGGTCAATGACGATGACTTTCATCTGCGGGCGGTGGGACCGGGCTTCTTCCAGGCGACGAAACAGCACCGGGTGGGCGTAGGCCATGTTGCTGCCGACGATCATCACGCAGTCGCTCAGTTCCAGGTCTTCGTAACTGCACGGCGGCGCATCGGCGCCCAGGCTGCGCTTGTAGCCGACCACCGCGGACGACATGCACAGCCGCGAATTGCTGTCGATGTTGTTGGTGCCCACCAGCGCTCGCGCCAGTTTGTTGAAGGCGTAATAGTCCTCGGTCAGCAGTTGCCCGGAAATGTAGAACGCCACGCTGTCCGGGCCGTGTTCGGCGATGGTTTGGGTGAAGACATTGGCCGCATGATCGAGAGCGGTGTCCCAGTCGGTGCGGCTGCGGGCCAAGCCTTTGCCCAGGCGCAATTCGGGGTACAACGCTCGCGCGGTCAAGTCGCCCGTCAGGTGCAGGGTCGAACCCTTGCTGCACAGCTTGCCGAAGTTGGCCGGGTGGCTCGGATCGCCATTGACGCCGAGGATGCGCTCGCCGTCATGCTCGATCAGCACGCCGCAGCCGACCCCGCAGTAGCAGCAGGTGGAAGCGGTGATCTGGTTCATCAGCTTGCTTCCCGGCCTTGGTGTCCTGCATCGCCGAGGGCCAGCCCCAGAAAAGAAGAGCTGCCAAACATCAGGTGATCGCGGATCTCGTCGATGGCGTGATTCTCACGGATCTGCCGGAAATACCAACCGCCATCTTCCGTATCGCCGTACAGGCAGGCGCCGACCAGCACGTCATCCTTGATCACCAGTTTTTTATAGATTCCGCCGATCGGGTCGGAGAGGGTGATGGTTTCAGTGCCTTCGCCGCCCATGAAGTCGCCAGCGGAAAACAGATCGATGCCGGTGACTTTCAGTTTGGTCGACGTCACCGAGCCCTTGTAGGTGGCGAAGCCCAGTTGGGCGAGGTGGTTGGCGCAGACCTTGGCTTGCTCGAACAGCGGCGCGACCAGGCCGTAGGCGGTGCCACGGTGGTTGGCGCATTCGCCAATCGCGTAGATCCGTGGGTCGTAGGTTTGCAGTGTGTCATTGACCAGAATCCCGCGATTGCAGGGGAGGCCGGATTTTTCCGCAAGGTCAGTGCTGGGGCGGATGCCAGCGGCCATGACCACCAGATCGGCGGGGATGATGTCGCCGTTCTTGAATTCAACCGAGCCGATCCGGCCATTACCGGCATCGTGCAGGGCCTGGGTCTGTTCGCTCAGACGAAAATGCAGGCCACGGGCTTCCAGGGCGGTTTGCAGGAGTTGACCACTGGTTTTGTCCAGCTGCCGCTCCAGCAACCACTCGCCAATGTGCACCACGGTGACGTGCATGCCGCGCAGCATCAGGCCGTTGGCGGCTTCCAGGCCGAGCAGGCCGCCACCGATCACCACCGCGTGCTTGTGGGTTTTCGCGGTGTTGATCATGGCTTGGGTGTCGGCGATGTCGCGATAGCCAATCACGCCCTGCAAGGTGTTGCCGGGGATCGGCAGGATGAACGGAGTCGAGCCGGTCGCGATCAGCAGGCGATCGTATTCCGCTTCGGTGCCGTCGTCGGCGATGACCCTGCGTTTGATCCGGTCGATCTCCACCACTTTGCGGTTGAGCAGCAATTTGATGTGGTTGTCCAGGTACCAGTCGAGGTCGTTCAGCACGATCTCTTCAAAGGTCTGCTCACCGGCCAGTACCGGCGACAGCAGGATGCGGTTGTAGTTGGTATGGGGTTCGGCGCCGAAGACCGTGATGTCGTACAGCTCGGTGCTCAGCTTGAGCAGTTCTTCCAGGGTACGAACCCCGGCCATGCCGTTGCCGATCATCACCAGTTTTAGTTTTTTCATCAGGTTCTCCGGGGAGCTCGGACCCGCCTCAGCAGGGCTGTCAGGTCTTGCTCGACAAATTTTGCGCAAACAAAAAAAGGCGTCCCGCTAGTTGCCTAGCGAGGACGCCTTTGTCCTGGTCCCGTTCTCTCGGGAAGCGCACCCTTCATCGTTGAAGGCTGGGCTTTATGTCTGTTGGGAGAGGTAATGCAGTGGTTGTGCCAGGTTCTTCAGATGCCCGAATTTGCTGGGGTTGGGTCGCGGTCTCAAACCGAGGTCTGTGATTTATTGCACCGAATCAAAGCGCATTGCCCATTAATGGAGCGCTACAACCAGCAGCACCAGGTTCACCAGCAACGACACGAGCGCCAATGTCCGCCAGACCTTCAACGGTTCGCGCTCCAGCAGCGGTCTGGGTCGCACGCTCAAACTGCGCCGCTCGCCTTGTTCCAACAGCAGCAACCATTCTTCCGCTGTTTCAAAGCGTTGACCCGGATCCGCCGCCACGGCGCGCTCCAGACTTTGCGCAATCCATTCCGGCAGGTCGGGTCGATAGCGACTGGCGCTGACAGGAACCCCGAACCGTGGGCGCTGGAAGGCTTCGATCTCGCCGTAGGGATAATGCCCGGTCAGCAAGAAATACAAGGTCACGCCAACGGCATACAAGTCCTGTTGCGGTGTCGGTGCATCACCGCGAAAGGCTTCCGGCGCGATATAGCTCGGCGTTCCGGGCAGGGCCGTCGGCTGATCCTCGGACAGGCCCGGACAGTAAGCGAGGCCGAAATCCAGCAGGCGCAACTCACCGTCATCCCCCAACAGCAAGTTCTCCGGCTTGATATCGCGATGGAGAATCTGCCGTCGATGCAGCATGCCGACGGCCTTAAGCAGACGCTCGGCCAAATCCTGCCATTGCGCCAGCGGCAGCGCTGCAACCCGTTCGTGCAACTCCGCCAGGGTCGATCCGGAATATTCACGCATCACGTAGTACAAATGCTGACGCTGACTGGCGGCATGGACTTCAGGGAAATGCCGTCCGGCCACGCGCTTGAGAAACCACTCCTCCGACAGCAATGCTTGCCCGGCCAAGTGATCGTCGCGCAGCGCCCCAGGCAAGGTTTTCAGCAGCCAGGGTTGTTGTTGGCTGTCGCGAACCCGATAAAGCAACGACTGCTGGCTCTGGCCGAGAATCCCTTCGACCTGCCAACCTTCGAACGTCTGGCCCGGTTTCAGCGCGGGCGGCAGCGGCCATTGCTGCAAATGAATCAGCGCATCGCCGATGCTCGTTTCACCGAGGGCATCGACTCGCACCAACAGAGCGCTGGCATTGTCCTGACTGCCGGCCAAGTGCGCTGCGCTGACCAGGGTTTGCGCAGCGCTGTGCAGGTCCGGTTGATCGCGCAGAATCGCCGCAATGGCGGTGTCGCCCAGAACAGCCCAGATGCCATCGCTGAGCAGCACGAAGCTCTCATCGAGGCGCAATTCACCGTCGAGAAAATCCAGGACTAAATGCTGATCGAGCCCCAGGGCACGCTTGAGCACGTGCTGCATGCCCGGCTGGTCCCAAACGTGATCCTCGCTGACTCGCTGCAACGTGTCGGCGTGCCAGCGATACACCCGGCAATCGCCGACATGGGCCAGGGTAAAACGCCTGCCGCGCATGACCAAAGCACTGACGGTGGTGAGCAACGGTTGCCCACCGCCATTGGCCTGCAACCAGCGATTTTGCGCCAGCAGCAGGCGATCCAGCGCCTGAGCGACACCCCAGGTTTCCGGGGTGGCGTAATAGTCCAGCGCCAAGGCCTGCAAGGTCGAACGGGCGGCGAGACCGCCGTCGGCGCACTGACTGACCCCATCGGCGATGGCGAACAGGTAACCCTTGCTCGCTGCCAGCGCCGGGGCCGGAGTGACCAGGCGCAGGGCGTCCTGATTTTCCTCGCGAGGGCCGATGGCACTCGCTTCGGCAAAACTCAGTTGCAGGCTCATTGAGGTCTCAGACCCGGGCAGCGGTCACAGCGGCCGAACCCCAGGTGGTTCTCCAGCGACGTTTCACCCCGTGCAGACCGAACCAGGCGAGTACGCCAAGGCTGGCGAACAGCCACAAGGCCAGTTGATAGCTGCCGGTGCTTTGCTTGATTGCGCCCATGCCCGCCGCCAGTGCGAAACCACCGATGCCGCCGGCCATGCCGATCAAACCGGTCATCACGCCGATCTCCCGACGAAAACGCTGCGGGACCAATTGGAAAACCGCGCCGTTACCCGCACCCAAACCGAGCATGGTGCAGACGAAAAGCGCCAGTGCCGCGTAGGAACTCGGCAAGTTGAAACCCACCGCCGCGATGCAGACCGCTGCAACCGTGTACATCCCCAGCAATGTGCGAATCCCGCCGAATCGGTCCGCCAGCGCGCCGCCCAATGGACGCATCAGGCTGCCACCGAACACACAGGCTGCGGTGTAGTAGCCGGCGGTGACCGGGCTCAGGCCGTATTGGTCGTTGAAATAGCCGGGCAGGGCGCTGGCCAGGCCAATGAAGCCGCCGAAGGTCACACTGTAGAAAAACATGAACCACCAGCTGTCGCGGTCGCCCAATGCCTTCAAGTAGTCGGACATGGACTTGGCTTTCGGCCGCTCAGGGGCGTTTTTGGCCAGCCAGGCGAACACAATGATGGTCAGGATCAGCGGGATCAGGGCGAAACCGAAGACGTTGCTCCAGCCGAAGGCGGCCGCCAGCACCGGGGCGATCAATGCGGCGAGCACGGTGCCCGAGTTACCGGCACCGGCGATGCCCAGGGCCTTGCCTTGGTGCTGCGGCGGATACCATTGCGAGGCCAGCGGCAGCGCGACGGCGAACGACGCACCGGCCATGCCGAGGAACAGGCCCAGCACCAGCGCTTGCTCGTAGCTGTGAATGCCGAGTTTCCAGGCGCCGAACAGCGCACAGATGACGATCACCTGGCCAATCAGCCCGGCGGTTTTCGGCGACAGGCGATCAGCCAGCAAGCCCATGACAAAGCGCAATACCGCCCCGGCCAAAATCGGCGTGGCCACCACCAGCCCGCGCTGTTGGGTGGTCAGGTGCAGGTCGGCGGCGATCTGCACCGCCAAGGGGCCGAGCAGGTACCAGACCATGAAACTCAGGTCGAAATAGAGGAACGCTGCGAACAACGTCGGCGTATGACCGGATTTCCAGAAGCTTGAATTCATCGCGCACCTCAACTGTAGGGAGTCTCGAGAAGGAGTCAGGAGCTTGCAGGTGGGGCGCCGCCTCGGCCGCACCACCGGCCCCGATCTCTGGGGCCAAAACGAAAAAACGCCGCCACCCGATTCGCCGTGGGCAAATGAGGTGAGCGACGTCTTTGTCGTAGGTGGGGCAACCGCCGTTGGTTACCTGTAGTGATTACTTAGCCAGATCTGTGCCAACAGGTGAAACCGCGTCGTGGCGGTTCGCGGGCAAGCCTCGCTCCTACAGGTTTTGTGGTGGGTTCAGAAGTTGTGGGTTACACAAAACCTGTAGGAGCGAGGCTTGCCCGCGAAGGCGTCTTCACAGGCTCCGCAAGGCCTTAGCCCAGCAGTTCACTCATGGCAATAATCTGCTCCGCCACCTGAATCAGCTTCTGCTGCCGGCTCATGGCCTGGCGGCGCATGAGGGTGTAGGCCTCTTCTTCGTTGCAGTCCTTCATTTTCATCAGCAGCCCCTTGGCCAGCTCGATGCGCTTGCGCTCGGCCAGTTGCTGGTCGCGGGCGTTGAGCTGGGCGCGCAGGGCCTGGTCGCTTTCAAAGCGGGCCATGGCGACGTCGAGAATCGGCTGCAAGCGTTGTGCGTGAATGCCTTCGACGATGTAGGCGCTGACGCCGGACTTGATCGCCTGACGCATCACACCGGGGTCGTGTTCATCGGTAAACATCACAATCGGCCGCGGTTGGTCGCGACTCACCAGCACGACTTGCTCCATCACATCGCGGCTCGGTGACTCGGTATCGATCAGGATCACGTCCGGACGCACCGTTTCGACGCGCGCGGGCAGGTCGATGGTCAGGCCGGATTCGTCGATCACCTCGAACCCGGCTTCGGTCAGGGCCGCTTTCAGGCGACCGACTTTCTTCGCGGTGTCGTTGATCAGCAGGATACGCAACATATTCGCAATCTCCTGTCAGCGGCTGGCGAGAAGGGGCGAGCTGTCGCTCATGGCGTGCAACTTGAAACTGCGGGCATAGCCGGTCGGGTCGGAGCCGTCCCAGATTTTGCCGTCGATCAACTGGCTGCTGCGCATTGCCTCGCCCTCGGAGGCAACACCGACTGCGCTGGCGACCTCTCGGTACAAGTCTAGTTGTTGGACCTGACGGGCCACGCCGAGGTAATCCGGGTCGTCGCGCAACAGGCCCCAGCGGCGGAACTGGGTCATGAACCACATGCCGTCGGACAAGTACGGCACGTTGACCTCACCGCCCGCATGGAAACGTAGGGCGTGCGGGTCCTGCCAGCGATTGCCGAGGCCATCGGCGTAGTCGCCGAGCAAGCGCGGTTCGATGCAATCGAGCGGCGCATCAAGGTATTCGGGTGCGCTCAACAGCTTCGCGGTGCTGCGGCGGTTTTCGCTGCTGTCTTCGATAAAGCGGCTGGCTTCGAGGATCGCCATCACCAACGCCCGGGCGGTGTTCGGGTACTGCTCGACAAAGGCGCGGGTGCAGCCGAGGACCTTTTCCGGATGGTCGGGCCAGATGCTTTGGCTCGTCGCCATCGTGAATCCCTGGTTCTGCTTCACTGCGCTGGCGGACCACGGCTCGCCGACGCAGAAACCATCGATGCGCCCGGCTTGCAGGTGCGTGACCATCTGTGGCGGCGGCACCACCACGCTGTCGACGTCCTGCAACGGATGGATGCCCTGACTTGCGAGCCAGTAATACAGCCACATGGCGTGGGTGCCTGTGGGAAATGTCTGGGCGAAGGTCAGTTTTGGGCGACTTTGGTGCACGTGCAGGTGAAGTGCTTCAGGACTGGTCACCCCCAAGGCCTGCAAGCCATGAGAGAGGTTAATGCTCTGGCCGTTCTGGTTCAGGCCCATGAGCACCGCCATGTCGGTCGGCGCCACGCCGCCGATGCCCAGGTGCACGGCGTAGATCAGACCGTACAGGCTGTGGGCGGCGTCGAGTTCGCCGCTGACCAGTTTGTCCCGCAGGTTGGCCCAGGACGACTGGCGCTTGAGGTTCAGGGTCAGGCCGTAAGGCTGCGCGAAACCCTGCGTGGCCGCGACCACCACCGAGGCGCAGTCGCTCAGGGCCATGAAGCCGAGGTTGATTTCAGTCTTTTCCGGGGCATCGCTGCCATTGACCCAGGCCAGTGGGCCTACTGTGGTTTCATTCATGGCTAAACACCTTCCAAAAAAAAGCGCCGTACCGGGCTGCTTGCCAGGGCAAGGCCAGGTGACGACGCCTTTGTCTTTTGACTCATCCCGCCGTTGGCATGAGTGCTGATGTCAGTGATGGTGCAAGGCATATGCCATCGCCCGCTGATTTTGTCGCGCACCTCGCTTGCGACCGCGATGCACGGCTATAATCGCCGCCTCATTTCGCCGCCATTCGAGTCAAAACCGCCCATGTACACCCTGGCCCGTCAGCTGTTGTTCAAACTTTCCCCGGAAACCTCCCACGATCTGTCCCTGGACCTGATCGGCGCGGGCGGGCGTTTGGGCCTCAACGGTTTGCTGTGCAAGGCGCCGGCGAATATGCCGGTGAACGTCATGGGGCTGGAGTTTCCGAACCCGGTAGGTTTGGCGGCCGGTCTGGACAAGAACGGCGCGGCCATCGACGGGTTTGCCCAGCTGGGTTTCGGTTTTGTCGAAATCGGCACCATCACCCCGCGTCCGCAGCCGGGCAACCCCAAGCCACGGATTTTCCGTTTGCCGGAGGCCGAGGCGATCATCAACCGCATGGGGTTCAACAACCTTGGCGTCGATCACCTGCTGGCGCGCGTGGCGGCGGCCAAATACAAAGGCGTGCTGGGCATCAACATCGGCAAGAACTTCGATACGCCGGTCGAGCGCGCCGTCGACGATTACCTGATCTGCCTGGACAAGGTCTACGCCCATGCCAGCTACGTGACGGTCAACGTCAGCTCGCCGAACACCCCGGGCCTGCGCAGCCTGCAATTCGGCGATTCGCTCAAGCAATTGCTGGCTGATCTGGCGACCCGTCGCGCAGAACTGGCCCTGCGCCACGGCAAACATGTTCCGCTGGCGATCAAGATTGCTCCGGACATGACCGACGAAGAAACCGCACAGGTCGCGCAGGCGTTGATCGAAACCGGGATGGACGCGGTGATCGCCACCAACACCACCCTGAGCCGCGTGGGCGTCGAAGGCATGGAGCATGGTGACGAAGCGGGCGGTCTGTCCGGCGCACCGGTTCGCGACAAGAGCACCCACACCGTGAAGGTGCTGGCAGCGGAACTGGCTGGTCGCTTGCCGATCATCGCCGTGGGCGGCATCACCGAGGGCAAGCACGCGGCCGAGAAAATCGCCGCGGGGGCAAGCCTGGTACAGATCTACTCCGGCTTCATCTACAAAGGCCCGGCGTTGATTCGCGAGTCCGTCGACGCCATCGCCGCCCTGCGCTGAACCCCTGTGGCAAGAGTGCTTCTGGGCTGAGGTGAGTTCTTTGTGGCGAGGGGATTTATCCCCGTTGGGTCGCGAAGCGGCCCCAAAACCAGTCAACTCGGTGAATCAGTCAAAACTCATTGGCAGGATTTGCGACGGCTTCGCCGCCGAACGGGGATAAATCCCCTCGCCACAAAAGCCTACCGCAATTTTTACAGGCATAAAAAAGGGCTCCTCGAAGGAGCCCCTGGGCCGGAGCCCGCCGCCCGGATGGGGCGTGCGTGGTAAGTCGTTACGTAATCAGATTGTCGTGTCGGAGTGTGTGCCCTGTGTTAGCCGACGGCGTGAAGTTCGTTGAGTCTGTGGATTCCCGCAGTGCCGGTCATACCGTCCCAGTTGTCGCCGCGTCCTTCTCGCCAGCCGTTAATCCAGGCTTGGCGTACCGACGGTAGAGTAAATGGGCAAAGCTCACGGGATTTGCCACCAACGCCATATTGATATCCGCGCAAAAATGCTCTTTCCAACGGATCACGCTTAAGTCTTCTCATAGGGTGTTGCCCTCACTTGTTGACTGTATTTATCGCGTCGACCTCAATTGAGGTCTGGCAGAAAAACTCCTGCCGTTGGGGCTCGCTGCCGGCGTCGCGAGCCAAGGTGTTGACGTCGTTGCGGCGTCAACCTGTGTTGAGTTCTAACCAATGCGTCACATCGAGGGAATGACCGTTTTGTCATAAGAACGTAACCATAAAGATGCTAAGGCCATAAGTAACACGATGTTTGTCCCGTGTTTATTGGTCAAAGCCCTGTATGATCGGCCCCCCGCAGGATGTTGGGGTTAATCCTTTAGTGAGAATGGCTCCTGTTGAGCAGGAAGACTATTCGACGAAGGGTCGGCTTATGACATTTTGTTGCATCAACTTTTTTATCTGCCTGTGCATCTAAGCTCTTCTAACCTGAGCAGCACAGGTGGGACGGCACACCTTCGTGCCACGCGGGCGCTCTTTTAGAAAAGCGCCTGATTGAAAACCGGGCCGGCAATGCGTTGCCGGTTCACTTAGCTAAAGGCTCTGAAATTCCAATGTCCGATCAATTCGAAATCTTCCTCACTTGCCCCAAAGGCCTTGAAGGCCTGCTGATCGAGGAAGCCGTCGGGCTTGGCCTTGAAGAAGCACGTGAGCACACCTCTGCCGTGCGCGGCATGGCCACCATGGAAACCGCTTATCGTCTGTGCCTGTGGTCGCGTCTGGCGAACCGGGTGCTGCTGGTGCTCAAGCGTTTCCCGATGAAGGACGCCGAAGACCTGTACCACGGCGTACTCGACATCGAGTGGCAAGACCACATGCTCAACGACGGCACCCTGGCCGTTGAGTTCAGCGGTCATGGCTCGGGTATCGACAACACTCACTTCGGCGCCTTGAAAGTCAAAGACGCCATCGTCGACAAACTGCGCACCCCCCAAGGCGACCGTCCTTCCATCGACAAGCTCAACCCGGACCTGCGCATTCACCTGCGCCTGGACCGTGGCGAAGCCATTTTGTCCCTGGACCTCTCGGGCCACAGCCTGCACCAGCGCGGATATCGTTTGCAGCAGGGCGCGGCGCCGCTGAAGGAAAACCTCGCGGCCGCCATCCTGATCCGTTCCGGCTGGCCACGCATTGCGGCCGATGGCGGCGCACTGGCTGACCCGATGTGCGGTGTCGGCACGTTCCTCGTCGAAGCGGCAATGATCGCCGCCGACATGGCGCCGAACCTGCGTCGCGAACAGTGGGGCTTTACCGCCTGGCTCGGTCACGTGCCGGCGCTGTGGAAAAAACTCCACGAAGAAGCCACCGAGCGCGCCGCAGCCGGTCTGGCCAAGCCACCGCTGTGGATTCGCGGTTACGAAGCCGACCCGCGCCTGATTCAACCGGGCCGCAACAACGTCGAGCGTGCGGGTCTGAGCGAGTGGATCAAGATCTACCAGGGCGAAGTCGGCACCTTCGAACCGCGCCCGGACCAGAATCAGAAAGGTCTGGTGATCTGCAACCCGCCTTACGGCGAGCGTCTGGGCGACGAGGCGAGCTTGCTCTACCTCTACCAGAACCTTGGCGAGCGTCTGCGTCAGGCCTGCCTGAACTGGGAAGCGGCGGTGTTCACCGGCGCCCCGGACCTGGGCAAGCGCATGGGCATCCGCAGTCACAAACAGTATTCGTTCTGGAACGGCGCCTTGCCGTGCAAATTGCTGCTGATCAAAGTCACTCCGGACCAGTTCGTCACCGGCGAGCGTCGCACCCCGGAACAGCGTCAGGTTGAGCGTGAGCAGGCCGAAGTCGAAGTCGCAGACAATGACGTGGCACCCGGCAAATACGAGAAGTACAACAAGAACGGTAACCCGATCAAACCGGCCCCGGTGGTGATCGAGCAACCGCGCTTGAGCGAAGGCGGTCAGATGTTTGCCAACCGCCTGCAAAAGAACCTCAAGGCTTTGGGCAAGTGGGTCAAGCGCGAGGGCATTGATTGCTACCGCGTCTACGATGCCGACATGCCGGAATATTCCATGGCCATCGACCTGTATCAGGATTGGGTCCACGTCCAGGAATACGCCGCGCCTAAATCCATCGACCCGGAAAAAGCCTCGGCGCGCATGTTCGATGCCCTGGCCGCCATTCCGCAGGCCTTGAACATCGACAAGAGCCGCGTGGTGGTCAAGCGCCGCGAGCGTCAGAGCGGCACCAAGCAGTACGAGCGCCAAGCGGCGCAAGGCAAGTTCGTCGAGGTCAACGAAGGCGGCGTGAAGTTGCTGGTGAACCTCACGGATTACCTCGACACCGGGCTGTTCCTCGACCACCGCCCAATGCGTATGCGCATCCAGAAAGAGGCGGCCGGCAAGCGCTTCCTCAACCTGTATTGCTACACCGCGACCGCCAGCGTTCACGCGGCCAAGGGCGGTGCGCGCAGCACCACCAGCGTCGACCTGTCGAAAACCTACCTGGACTGGGCGCGTCGCAATCTGTCGCTGAACGGTTTCTCCGACAAGAACCGTCTGGAGCAGGGTGACGTGATGGCATGGCTCGATGCCTGCCGTGACGAGTACGACCTGATCTTCATCGACCCGCCGACGTTCTCCAACTCCAAGCGCATGGAAGGGATCTTCGACGTGCAGCGCGACCAGGTTCAGTTGATCGACCTGGCCATGGCGCGCCTGGCGCCGGGCGGCGTGTTGTACTTCTCCAACAACTTCCGCAAGTTCACGCTCGAGGAAAACCTCGCCTCGCGTTATGCCGTTGAAGAAATCACCGCCCAGACCATCGATCCGGATTTCGCCCGTAATGGCAAGATCCACCGTGCCTGGAAAATCACAGCCCGTTGACAGATAAGTGATTGGATCCACAGGGCCTTGATTTTTAAAGGCTCTTGGGTCCTTTCAGTGCTGGTCAAATTAGTGGCTAATGGCTATAACTCACTCATGGCCAATGGGCTTTTCCGGCACCTGGCATTTTGAGTTGCCTCTATGTCGTTTCAGGCCGTGCGCCCCAAGATCCTGGGTTTTATCAGTGAAGATGTCTCGGCCTGGCTGGTCGCGCTGCTGGTATTGCTCGTCGGCGGAATTCTGACGGGATTGCTGGCCTGGTCGACACTGAATCTGTTTCACCAGCAATTGCGGCAACGTTTCCAGCTGCTCGCCAGCGAACGTTACAGCCGCATCGAAGAACGTTTCGAAGATCAGGAGCAGCGCCTCGACGGCCTGCGCCGGTTCTTCGCCAATTCCGAGTCGGTCTCCCGCGCGGAGTTCGACGGTTACACCCAACCGTTGCTGCACCGCACCCAGGCGTATTCATTCGCTGCACGGGTCACCCGTGCCGAGCGGGCAGAGTTCGAGCGCAAGGTGCGCGAAGAAGAAGGTTTGAGCGACTTCACCCTGCGTGAGCTCAATGCCGAGGGCCAACTGCAATTGGCCGCCGAACGGGATGAATACGTGGTGGTGCTCTACAGCCAGACCCTAAGCCGACTCGGCTCGCCGCTCGGCTACGACTTGTTCGCTCAGCCGTTGCGCCGCGCCACCCTTGACCGGGCTGACAAACTGGGCAGCATGGCCGTCTCGCAACCGATGCATCTGGTCGGCATCGAACCGGCCTATGCGCGGGGGGTGCTGCTGGTGGCGCCGGTGAAGCGTCAGAGTGATGCGGCGACGGCGGCCGCGAAACCCTACGGCTATGTGATGGCAGTGATCAGCATGCGCCAGTTGCTGGCGGACGGGTTGCCGGAGGCCAGTTATGACTATCTCTCGGTGCGCATTCTCGACCTGTCCACCGACGATCAGCACGAAGTGCTTTACGAGTCCTTTAACTCGCCTGCGCCCAGTGAATTGTCCGCGACACGCCTGCTGCGTATGGCCGACCACGACTATCAAGTCGACATCCTGCCCAGCGAAACCTTTCTGAAAGCCAACCATTCCTCGGTGACCAGCCTGGTGGTGCTCGGTGGTTTGCTCAGTGTGCTGCTCAGTGCGTTGCTCTACGTGCTGGTCAGCCAGCGCCAGCGCGCGCTGAAGATGGTCGAGCAGCGCACCGAGGAATTACACGCCCGTGAGCAGGAATTGCGCGGCACCCACGGCCAGTTGCACGGCGTGCTGAATGCCGCGACCCAGGTAGCGATCATCGCTACCGACCTGCGAGGCGTCATCAGCACCTTCAACGCCGGAGCCGAGCAAATGCTGGGCTATTCCAGCGCTGAAGTGGTGGGGCGCATGACCCTGGAAAACCTGCACTTTCCCCGGGAGCTGGTTGCACGCTCGGCGGAGCTGAGTGCGCGGTATGGCAAGCCGATTCCGACCTGTCAGGCGATGTTGGTCGAAGGCGGGGAAGAGGGCGGTCACGAAGCGCGGGAGTGGACGCTGGTTCGTCAGGATGGCAGCCATTTGACCGTGAACATGCTCGCGACCCCGGTCCTCGACGAGCAAGGCCTGTGGGTCGGGCATCTGGCGGTCTGCATCGACATCACTGAGCGCAAGCGTGTTCACGAGGCTTTGGCTGCGCGCGACCTGTTGCTGAAAAAACTCAGCGCCCATGTGCCCGGTGGCATTTATCAATTCAAGATGGAATTCGACGGTCGCTTCAGCGTGATCTACGCCAGCGACGGGATTCGCGAGATCTACGAACTCGAGCCGGATGTGCTGTTGCTCAATGCAGAAGCGATTTTCACGCGAATTCATCCCCAGGACACGACCCGCGTTCGCGCCTCGATCCGCGCGTCGGCGGACACCCTCAGCCCGTGGCGCGAGGAATACCGGGTGCAACTGCCTCAGCGTGGCCTGCGCTGGGTTCGCGGCGAGGCGACCCCGGAGGAACTGCCGGGCGGCGGCGTGCTCTGGCATGGCTACATCTCGGACATTTCCGATCTGAAGCGGGTGGAGGAAGAGCTGCGGGCGCTGTCGATCACCGACTCTCTGACCGGCATCCACAACCGCCGCTACTTTCAAGAGCGCCTGACCACCGAGATGGTCAGGGTGGAGCGCGGTGGCGGCGAGTTGTCGGTGATCATGCTCGACATCGACCACTTCAAACGCATCAATGACCTGCATGGCCACGCCGTGGGCGATCGGGTGTTGCAGGTCGTGTGCGAGCGCATCGGTCATCGTCTGCGTCGTACCGACGTGTTCTGCCGCCTGGGTGGCGAGGAGTTCATGGTGCTGTGCCCGGACATCGACGGTGAACAGGCGCATGTGCTGGCCTTGCAACTGTGGCAAGGGTTGCGCAGTTCACCGATCGAAGGCGTGGGGACAGTGACTGCGAGTTTCGGGATTGCCAGTTGGCGAGTCGGGGAGGGCGCTGATGCGCTGTTGCTGCGGGCGGATTCGGGGGTGTACGCGGCGAAGCAGGCGGGACGGGATCGAGTCGAGCCGCAGACCAGCTAAAGGTGTATGCAAAACCCCTGTAGGAGCTGGTCTTTGTGGCGAGGGGATTTATCCCCGTTCGGCTGCGCAGCAGTCGTCAACCCATCCCATGCGGTTTGACTATGAAGTGCTGGGGCCGCTTCGCAGCCCAACGGGGATAAATCCCCTCGCCACACAAGCTCGCTCCCACAGTTGATCTTCAGTGTTTGGAGGGGCGGGTTAGAGCACCGAAGCCGTTTCCGGCACTTTCGGCTGGCGATACAGGTCCAGCAGCACCTGATCCAGTACCGACGATGCGCCAAACGGGGCTTTGTCGTTGAGGATCGCCACCACCGCCCAGGTGTTGCCATTGACGTCACGGCTGTAACCGGAGATCGCGCGCACGGTGTTCAGGGTGCCGGTCTTGACGTGGGCTTCACCGCGCATCGCCGTGGTCTTCAGGCGTTTGCGCATGGTGCCGTCGGTGCCGGCAATCGGCATCGAACTGATGAACTCGGCGGAGTAGGGGCTGCGCCACGCGGCTTGCAGCATCGCCGCCATCTCACGGGCGCTCACCCGTTCGGCGCGGGACAGGCCGGAGCCGTTCTCCATCACAAGGTGCGGCGCGGTGATGCCTTTCTTCGCCAGCCACTGACGCACCACGCGCTGGGCGGCCTTGGCGTCGTCACCGTCGGCGTCGGTGCGGAATTTCTGGCCCAGGCTCAGGAACAACTGCTGAGCCATGGTGTTGTTGCTGTATTTGTTGATGTCGCGAATGATTTCCGCCAGATCCGGCGAGTAGGCCCGGGCCAGTACCTTGGCGTTGCTCGGCGTCGGCGCCAGACGATCCTTGCCCTGGATGCTGCCGCCCAGTTCCTTCCAGATCGCCCGCACGGCACCGGCGGTGTAGGTCGCGTGGTCAAGCAGCGACAGATACGTCTGCGAGCTGCAGCCATCGCCCAACTGACCGCCGACCGTCACGGTCACGCTGCCATCAGGCTGAGTCACCGGGTTGTAACGCACTCCACCGGTGCATTGCTTGGAATTGACCGCTTTGACCTGGTTCTCAATGTTGATGCTGGCAATCGGTGGCTCCACCGACACCAGGACCCGGCCGTTGTCGTTGCGCGCCACAAAGCGCAAGGCCTTGAGGTTGACCAGCAGCGAGTCGGGCTTGACCAGGAACGGCTTGTTGTCGTCATTGCCGTCGTCGTTGAACACCGGCAGTTGCGGTTGCACGAAGAAGCCGCGGTCGAGCACCAGGTCACCGGTGATTTGCGTTACGCCGTTGGCGCGCAAGTCACGCATCAGCAGCCAGAGTTTTTCCATGTTCAGTTTCGGATCGCCGCCACCCTTGAGGTAGAGGTTGCCGTTGAGAATGCCGCCGCTGAGGGTGCCGTCGGTGTAGAACTCGGTTTTCCACTGATGGTTCGGGCCGAGCATTTCCAGCGCGGCATAGGTGGTTACCAGCTTCATGGTCGAGGCCGGGTTGACCGACACGTCAGCGTTGTAGATGGTCGGGGTGCCCGGGCCGTTCAGCGGAATCATTACCAGCGACAGGGCGTTGTCCGGAAGCTTGCTGGCCTTGAGGGCCTTTTCGACGTTGGGGGACAGACCGGTGTTGATGGAGGCAGCGGAAACGGAGAAGGCCAGAGGAAGAAGAAAGCCGGCCAGCAACAATGGACGCAAAGATTTGATCATGTGAAATAAAACCCTACATTCGAGGGGAAAAAAGACGAGGGCATGAAGATAAATTCCCTCAGTGGTCATGAAAGTGTCGGCATTATGCCCCAAGGTGTAACGGCTTGTGCCTTGCCGTGGCCCTCTAATCCGCAATTTTTTTACAGACGGTCAGCGACGCACCCCAGAGAGTCGGGCAATTAGCGGCTTAAACTGCTAAAGTGCCGCCCGTTATTACTTATGAGGATTGTTCCAATGGCGACTAACCGTTCCCAGCGTCTGCGCAAAAAACTGTGCGTCGATGAATTTCAAGAGCTGGGTTTCGAACTGAACCTGGATTTCAAAGAAGATTTGGCTGATGAAGCCATTGATGCTTTCCTCGACGCGTTCCTGAAAGAAGCCATGGAAGCCAACGGTCTGGGTTATGTTGGCGGCGACGACTTCGGTCTGGTTTGCCTGCAGAAGCGTGGCTCGGTGTCCGAAGAGCAGCGCGCTGCTGTTGAAGCCTGGCTCAAGGGCCGCAGCGAACTGACCGAAGCAACCGTCAGCCCGCTGATCGACGTCTGGTACCCGGAAAAGCCGATCAATCCGGTAGCTTGATGTTCTGAAAAACGGCGACCCAAGGGTCGCCGTTTTTTTATGCCTGATTTTTGTAGGTGCATGGCTTGGCTTGGCTTGCGATGTCGATCTCGGGGATGCCTTCGCGGGCAAGCCTCGCTCCTACAAAAGCCTCACGCTGAACCTGTAGGAGCGAGGCTTGCCCGCGAAGGGTCCCTCAGGCTTTACGCCAATTCAGAATCACCAGCGTCAACACCCCCGCGACAATCCCCCAGAACGCCGAACCAATGGAAAACAGCGTCAGCCCCGACGCCGTGACCATGAAGGTAATCAACGCCGCCTCACGTTCTTTCACTTCGGTCATGGCAATGCTCAGGCCATTGATGATCGAGCCGAACAGCGCCAGTGCCGCAATAGACAGCACCAGCTCTTTAGGCAACGCCGCAAACAAGGCCGCCAGCGTTGCGCCGAACACCCCGGCAATCCCGTAGAAAATCCCGCACCAGACCGCCGCCGTGTAGCGTTTGTTGCGATCCTCATGGGCATGCGGCCCGGTGCAGATCGCCGCGCTGATGGCCGCCAGGTTGATCCCGTGGGAGCCGAACGGTGCCAGCAGCAGCGAGGCGATGCCGGTGGTGGTGATCAGCGGCGAGGCGGGCACGGTGTAGCCGTCGGCGCGCAAGACGGCGATGCCGGGCATGTTTTGCGAAGTCATCGCCACCACAAACAACGGAATACCGATGCTGATGGTCGCGGCCAGGGAGAAGTGCGGCGTGGTCCAGACCGGCGTTGCCACTTCCAGATGGAAACCGCTGAAGTCCAGCAACCCCATGAACCCGGACAGCGCCGTGCCGATCAGCAACGCTGCGAGCACGGCATAACGCGGCGACAGGCGCTTGACCAGCAGATAGGTGAAGAACATACCCAGCACCAGCCCGGTGCGATGCTGGGCGGCGACGAAGATTTCGCTGCCGATCTTGAACAGAATCCCCGCCAGCAGGGCGGCGGCCAATGACGCCGGAATCTTTCTCACTAGCCGTTCGAAGCTGCCGGTCAGGCCGCAAATCGTCACCAGCACTGCGCAAGTGATGTAGGCACCGATGGCCTCGCCGTAACTCACGCCGCCCAGGCTTGTGATCAGCAGCGCCGCGCCGGGGGTCGACCAGGCGATGGTGATCGGCGTGCGATAACGCAGGGACAGGCCAATCGAGCACACCGCCATGCCAATCGAGATGGCCCAGATCCACGACGAAATCTGCCCACTGGTCAGGCCCGCTGCTTGTCCGGCCTGAAACATCAGGACCAGGGAGCTGGTGTAGCCGGTCATCATCGCGATGAAGCCGGCGACGATCGCCGACGGAGACGTATCGGCCAAGGGGCGGAGCTGCGTGTTCGTGGCGTCGTTCATGACAGCGGTGTTCCTTGTTCTGACAAAAATGCCGAACCCCCTGTAGGAGCGAGGCTTGCCCGCGAAGGCGTCCTATCATTCAACATTGATGTCGACCGGTACGACGCCTTCGCGGGCAAGCCTCGCTCCTACAAAGGATTGTGGAAGCGGCGGATTCTGCGATCAAGCCTAAACTCAAAAGTAACCAACCGTTGCGATACAGCAGAAGCGACAAACAGCCGTACAGTCGTGTTGCCACCATCCATTGTGTACAATCGCGGTGTTTTTTACGCGATACTTGCCAGCGACCCACTGTGCCGTATTACAGTCACGGCCAATTCGCCGCAGTTCTCCCGACTCGAGTGCCCATGAACGAACAGTTGCAGCCCCTAAAGAAACAACCGCGAGCAGGCAAAGCTGGCCGCAGCGGTACCCAGGACGATATTGTCTACGCGCATATCTTCGAGGCCATCCTCGAACAGCGTCTGGCGCCCGGCACCAAGTTGAGCGAAGAAGCGCTGGGGGAAATTTTCGGGGTCAGTCGCACCATCATTCGCCGCGCGCTGTCGCGCCTGGCCCATGAGGGCGTTGTGCTGCTGCGTCCGAACCGTGGCGCCGTCGTCGCCAGCCCGAGTGTCGAAGAGGCCCGTCAGGTGTTCCTGGCGCGGCGTCTGGTGGAGCGGGCGATCACTGAACTGGCGGTTCAGCACGCGACCGCCGAGCAGATTGCCGAGTTGCGGCAGATGGTCAACGACGAACGCGACAGCTTCTCCCGCGGCGATCGCGGTGCCGGTATCCGTCTGTCGGGCGAATTCCACCTGAAACTGGCCGAAGCGGCGAAGAATGCGCCGCTGATCAGCTTCCAGCGCAGCCTGGTGTCCCAGACTTCGTTGATCATTGCCCAGTACGAAAGTGGCAACCGTTCGCACTGTTCCTACGACGAGCACACCCAACTGATCGACGCCATCGAAGCGCGCAACGCTGAGCTGGCAGTGGACCTGATGATGCATCACATGGATCACATCGACAGCAAACTCAACCTCGACGAAGAAAGCGCGTCGGATGATTTGCATGCGGTGTTTTCGCATTTGTTGCAGACCAAGAAGCCTGGGCGTTCGACCGCGAAGTTGTAAGTCAGACCGAGTCGCGACCTTCGCGGGCAAGCCTCGCTCCTACAGGTACAGCGTGACCCGTGTAGGAGCGAGGCTTGCCCGCGAAGGCGTCCTCAAGGACACAAAAAAATCCCCCGCAACCATCGATTGCGGGGGATTTTTTTATACCGAAAAAACCTAGCGCTGATGCACCTGATTCCCTGCCGCATACGTCTGCAACACGGTCCGGTCATCCCCCAGCGTCATCAACACAAACAACGTCTCGGCAATGTTATTGGCCTGCTTCAAACGATAACTCAGCAACGGCGTGGCGTTGTAATCCAGCACCAGGAAGTCCGCATCGGTGCCCGGTTGCAGGGTGCCGATCTTGTCTTCCAGACGCAAAGCACGCGCACCGCCCAAGGTCGCCAGGTACAGCGATTTGAACGGACTCAGTCGAGCGCCTTGCAGCTGCATGACTTTGTACGCTTCGTTCAACGTTTGCAGCAGCGAGAAACTGGTGCCACCGCCCACGTCCGTGCCCAGGCCGACATTGAGTTTGTGCTTCTCGGCCATCGGCAAATTGAACAAGCCGCTACCGAGGAAGAAGTTCGAAGTCGGGCAGAACGCAATTGCCGAACCGGTTTCAGCCAGCCGCGCGCATTCGTCGTCGCACAGGTGCACGCCGTGGGCGAACACCGAGCGCTCGCCCAGCAACTGGTAGTGATCGTAAACGTCGAGGTAGCCCTTGCGCTCGGGGAACAGTTCCTTGACCCACTCGACTTCCTTGAGGTTTTCGCTGATGTGGGTCTGCATGTACAGGTCGGGATATTCGCTGAGCAGCTGGCCGGCGAGGGTCAGTTGTTCCGGGGTGCTGGTGGGGGCGAAGCGCGGGGTGACCGCGTAGTGCAAGCGGCCCTTGCCGTGCCAGCGCTCGATCAGCGCCTTGCTTTCGACGTAGCTGGATTCGGCGGTGTCGGTCAGGTAGTCCGGCGCGTTGCGGTCCATCATCACCTTGCCGGCGATCATCCGCAGGTCCAGCTGTTCGGCGGCTTCGAAGAATGAATTCACCGATTGCGGGTGCACGCTGCCAAACACCAGCGCCGTTGTGGTGCCGTTACGCAGCAGTTCTTTGATGAAAATGCCCGCGACTTCATCGGCGTGAGTCTTGTCGGCGAACTGGCTTTCGCACGGGAAAGTGTAGGTGTTGAGCCAGTCCAGCAACTGCTCGCCATAAGCACCGACCATACCGGTTTGCGGCAAGTGGATGTGGGTGTCGATGAAGCCGGGGGTGATCAGCGCGTCCTGGTAATGAGTGATCTCGATATCGGCGGGCAGGGTCGGCAGCAATTCGCTGGCGTGGCCGAGGGCGCTGATCTGGCCGTTATCGACCACCAGCAGGCCGTCTTCGAAATACTCATAGGAGGCTTCGATGCCCACTTCGGCGGGGTCGGCAATGCTGTGCAGAATGGCGGCGCGGTAGGCTTTGCGAGTCAGAGGCATAAAATTTCTCAATTCGTGGCTTGGCTGCGGCGTGAGGCAGGCAGCAGTTTGGCGATCGATGATCCGGCGCTGGCAGTGTGCTGGCCGAAACTGGCGTTATAGGTGGCGATGATTTCGCCGGCGATGGAGATGGCGATTTCCACAGGCAACTTGCCTTTGACTTCGCCGATGCCCATCGGGCAGCGCATGCGTTGCAGCACAGCGCTGTCGAAACCACGGTCGCGCAAGCGGTGTTCGAACTTCACGCGTTTGGTCTTCGAGCCGATCAGGCCGAAGTAGGCGAAGTCGTTGCGCTTGAGGATCGCGGCGGTGAGTTCGAGGTCGAGCTGGTGGTTGTGGGTCATGACGATGCAGTAGCTGCCGGCGGGCAGGTTGTCGATTTCATCCACCGGTTCTTCGGCGACGATTTTGCGCACGCCGTGGGGGATCTGCTCGGGGAATTCCGCTTCCCGCGAATCGATCCAGCGCACCCGGCAGGGCAGGCTGGCGAGCAGTGGCACCAGCGCCCGGCCGACGTGGCCGGCACCGAATACGGCGATCTGCGCCTGGACCTGGCCCATCGGTTCGAACAGCAACACGGTCACGCCGCCGCAGCACTGGCCCAGGCTGGCGCCGAGGCTGAAGCGCTCCAGATGGGTGTCCTGCTTGCCGCTGGCGAGCATCTCGCGGCCGATCTGCATGGCTTTGTATTCCAGGTGCCCGCCACCGATGGTGTCAAAGGTCTGGGTGGCGCTGATGACCATTTTCGAACCGGCATTGCGCGGCGTCGAGCCGAGCTCTTCGATGATGGTGACCAGCACGCAGGGTTCACCCTGGGATTGCAGGTCGGCGAGGGCGTCGATCCAGTTGTACATGTTTCACCTCTCAAGATCGTTCCCACGCTCTGCGTGGGAATGCATCTCTGGACGCTCCGCGTCCGCTGTTCACAATGCGACGCAGAGCGTCGCGGGCTGCATTCCCACGCAGAGCGTAGGAACGATCAAACCACCACCTCGGATTCGGCTTCCACGGCCTTGGCCACCTTCAACTGCCGCATCTGCTCACACCCCCACAACACCCGCTCCGGCGTCGCCGGTGCGTCGATCTTCGGTTGATGCTTGTAGTCACCCAGGCTTGCCACCGCATCCTTGATCGCACACCACGACGCGATGCCCAGCATGAACGGCGGCTCACCCACGGCCTTGGAATGGAACACCGTGTCTTCCGGGTTCTTGCGGTTTTCCACCAGCTTCACCCGCAGGTCCAGCGGCATGTCGGCCACGGCCGGGATCTTGTAGCTGGCCGGACCGTTGGTCATCAGCTTGCCCTTGTTGTTCCACACCAGTTCTTCCATGGTCAGCCAGCCCATGCCCTGAATGAAACCACCCTCGACCTGGCCGATGTCGATGGCCGGGTTCAGCGAGTCGCCGACGTCGTGGAGGATGTCGGTGCGCAGCATCTTGTACTCGCCGGTCAGGGTGTCGATGATCACCTCGCAACAGGCTGCACCGAAGGCGTAGTAGTAGAACGGCCGACCCCGCGCTTGGCTGCGGTCGTAGAAGATTTTCGGGGTTTTGTAGAATCCGGTGCTCGACAGCGACACCTGGGCGAAATACGCCTGCTGGATCAGCGCTTCGAAAGTCAGGATGTGATCGCGAACCCGCACGTGACCGTTGTGGAATTCCACGTCTTCTTCACTGACCTTGTACTGCCGCGCGGCGAATTCCACGAGGCGTTTCTTGATGATTTCAGCTGCGTTCTGCGCCGCTTTACCGTTCAGGTCGGCACCGCTGGAAGCGGCGGTCGGCGAGGTGTTTGGCACCTTGTCGGTGTTGGTCGCGGTGATCTGTACCCGGTCCATTTCCACCTGGAACACTTCAGCCACGACCTGCGCGACTTTGGTGTTCAGGCCCTGGCCCATTTCGGTGCCGCCATGGTTGAGGTGGATGCTGCCGTCGGTGTAGATGTGGATCAGCGCACCGGCCTGGTTGAGGAAACTGGCAGTGAAGGAAATGCCGAATTTGACCGGGGTCAGCGCCAGGCCTTTTTTCAGGATCGGGCTGTTGGCGTTGTAGCGACGAATCGCTTCGCGACGCTCGGCGTACTGGCTGCTTTCTTCCAGTTCGGCGGTCATTTCCTCGAGCATGTTGTGCTCGACGGTCTGGTAGTAATGGGTGACGTTGCGCTCGGTCTTGCCGTAGTAGTTGGCCTTGCGCACGGCCAGCGGATCGAGGGCCAGATGGCGGGCGATGGCGTCCATCACTTCTTCGATAGCGACCATGCCTTGCGGGCCGCCGAAGCCACGGTAAGCGGTGTTCGACGCGGTGTTGGTCTTGCAGCGGTGACCGTTGATGGTCGCATCGCCCAAGTAGTACGAGTTGTCGGCGTGGAACATTGCGCGGTCGACAATCGACGCCGAGAGGTCCGGCGAGCAACCGCAGTTGCCGGCCAGTTCCAGGGCGATGCCATGCAGGCGACCGGTGCTGTCGAAGCCGACGTCGTACTCGACGTAGAAGGGGTGGCGCTTGCCGGTCATCAGCATGTCTTCGACACGCGGCAGGCGCATCTTGGTCGGCTGGCCGGTGAGGTGGGCGACGACTGCGCACAGGCACGCCGGGCTCGCGGCCTGGGTTTCCTTGCCACCGAAACCACCGCCCATGCGGCGCATGTCGACGACGATTTTGTTCATCGACACGTCCAGCACTTCAGCGACAAGCTTCTGCACTTCCGTGGGGTTCTGAGTGGAGCAGTAGACGATCATCCCGCCGTCTTCGGTCGGCATCACCGAAGAGATCTGGGTTTCGAGGTAGAAGTGTTCCTGGCCGCCGATGTGCAGCGTGCCTTGAATGCGGTGTTCGGCGGTCGACAATGCGCCGGCCGAATCGCCGCGCTGATGAGTATGGCTGTCGAGCACGAAATGGCGTTTGCGCAGCGCTTCAACGACGTCCAGCACCGGCTCGAGATCTTCATATTCGATGATCGCGGCCATGGCGGCTTTGCGTGCGGTTTCCAGATCTTTTGCAGCAACGGCGAGCACCGGTTGACCGACGAATTGCACATCATCGATGGCCAGCAATGGATCGCCCGGCAGCAATGGCCCGATGTCTTTCAGGCCCGGCACGTCTTCGTGGGTGATGACGATGCGCACGCCTTCGAAGGCGTAGCAGGGCTGGGTGTCGATGCTGATGATCTTCGCGTGGGCGCGGTCCGACAGGCGTGCGTAAAGGTGCAACTGATTCGGAAACTCCAGCCGGTCGTCGATGTACTGCGCTTCCCCGGACACATGCTTGGTGGCGCTGTCGTGCTTGACGCTGCGGCCGACACCGGTGGTCAGGTCCTTGGCGAACAGTTCAGCCAATTCGGCCTGGGTCTTCTCTGCGGCTTGATGATTAGACATAAGCGGTCACCCGAGTCTCGATGTGCGGTGTTTGCAGTTCGATGAAGTATTTGCGCAGCAGGTTTTGCGCGCTGAGCAGGCGATATTCCTTGCTCGCACGGAAGTCCGAGAGCGGCGTGAAATCTTCGGCCAGTGCGGCGCAGGCGCGTTCGACGGTGGCGTTGTTGAACGGCGCACCGAGCAGCACGGTTTCGCAGTTGTTGGCGCGTTTCGGAATCGCGGCCATGCCACCGAACGCCACACGGGCATCGGCGATCACGCCGTTGTCGATGCGCAGGTTGAATGCGGCGCAAACTGCGGAAATGTCATCGTCCAGACGCTTGGAAACCTTGTAGGCACGGAACAGTTGTTCGGCGCTGGCACGGGGCACGATGATTTTCTCGATGAACTCGCTTTCCTGGCGTGCGGTGACCCGGTAATCGATGAAGTAATCTTCCAGCGCCATCGTCCGGCGGGTTTCGCCTTTGCACAAAACGATCTGCGCGCCCAACGCGATCAGCAGGGGCGGCGAGTCACCGATCGGCGAGGCGTTGCCGATGTTGCCGCCGAGAGTACCCTGGTTGCGGATCTGCAAAGAGGCGAAGCGTTGCAGCAATTCGCCGAAGTCCGGGTATTCGGCTTTCAAAGCTTCGTAACAATCGGAAAGGGCGGTCGCGGCGCCGATTTCCAGGCGATCGTCGAAGCGTTCGATGCGCTTCATTTCAGCGACGTTGCCGACGTAGATCATCACCGGCAGGGTGCGGTGGAACTGGGTGACTTCCAGTGCCAGATCCGTACCGCCGGCCAGCAGGCGGGCCTGTGGATAAGCGTCGTAGAGGTCGGCCAGATCGGCCACGGTCAGCGGCACCAGGCAGCGCTTGTCGCCACTGTTGAGTTCGCCGATGTCGGTGGGGGCGATAGCTTTGAGGCGAGCGATGGTGTCGGCTTCGCGAGCATCGAACTGATCCGTTTGCTTGCCGCAGCAGGATTGTTCGGCGGCGGCCAGAATCGGCCGATAACCGGTGCAGCGGCAGAGGTTGCCGGCCAGCGCTTCGTGGGCCTTGTGGGCATCGGGCTCGTCGCTGTTCTTTTGCAGCGCGAACAGCGACATCACGAAGCCCGGGGTGCAGAAGCCGCATTGCGAGCCATGACACTCGACCATGGCTTTCTGCACGCTGTGCAGTTCGCCCTGGTGCTTGAGGTCTTCGACGCTGATCAGCTGTTTGCCGTGCAATGACGAAACGAACGTCAGGCACGAGTTGAGGCTGCGATAGCGAATGTGTTCGCGGCCATCGTCATCCGTTTGCAGCTCGCCGATCACCACGGTGCAGGCGCCGCAGTCACCGCTGGCGCAGCCTTCTTTGGTGCCGGGTTTGCCCACATGGTCGCGCAGATAATTGAGCACGGTCAGGTTCGGGTCCAGGGCGTGCTCGCTACGGAGTTCCTGGTTTAGTAAAAACTGGATCACGGAAGGCCTCGCAGACTCATTATTGTTGTTAAGCGACTTGGACCGAATTTATCAGGTCTGACTTTGCGGTCAATGATTTTCTGACTTAAGGGTCAGGAAAAAGCATTTTGTCGATCAACAACTCGTTCCTACATTATTGACCCTCGCGGGTTAGCCTGCTTTTTGCTTGATTCGTGCCAAAAACCGCTGAGTGGGCACTCCGCCATGACCCTTCATGTGCGCTACACTGCGCCGCTTGTGCAGATCGAAGAGTTTGAAGGACAACCATGACGTTCAAGGCGCCGGACAGCCTCGCCGAGCAAATTGCTCACCACCTCGCCGAACGCATCATTCGTGGCGAAATGAAGCCCGGGGAGCGCATCCAGGAACAGAAGGTCACGCTGGCCCTCAATGTCAGCCGCGGTTCGGTCCGCGAAGCCTTGCTGATCCTCGAGCGCCGCCACCTGATCGCGATCCTGCCGCGACGCGGTGCCCACGTCACCGAGCTCACCGCCCACAAGGTGCAGAGCCTGTGCACGCTGATGAGCGAGCTGTATATTCTGCTCGGCAACGCCGTCGCCAAAGGCTGGCAGGTCCAGTCTGACATGGCGCCGTTCGTGCAGATCCAGCAGCGCCTGGCTGCCAGCTACGAGCGCCAGGACATCCGCACCTTCGTCGACGACAGCTTCAACGTGATGCGCGCCGCGTACCCGTTCGCCAACAATCCGTACTTGCAGGAAACCGTCGAGAACCTGCAGCCGGCCATGAGCCGTGCGTATTTCCTCGCCCTGGACCAGCGCAAGGCCTCGATGAGCGAGTTCCTCGAACTGTTCGAACGCTTGCTCGCCGCCGTGCTGGCCCGTGACTTTCCGCAGATCCGCGAAGTGCTGACGGCTTATGCCCAGCGCAGCAGCGATCTGGTGGTTTCTGCCCTGACGGACGCTTAAGCGTGCGGCTCAAGTGCATAAAACTGGCAGGGTTCAAATCCTTCGTCGATCCGACCACGGTGAACTTCCCCAGCAACATGGCGGCCGTGGTCGGGCCTAATGGCTGCGGCAAGTCGAACATCATCGACGCCGTTCGCTGGGTGATGGGCGAAAGTTCGGCCAAGAACCTCCGCGGCGAGTCGATGACCGACGTCATCTTCAACGGTTCGACCAGCCGTAAGCCCGTGAGCCAGGCGAGTATCGAGCTGGTGTTCGATAACTCCGACGGCACCCTGCTCGGTGAATACGCCGCCTATGCGGAAATTTCCATTCGCCGCAAAGTGACTCGCGACAGCCAGACCACCTACTACCTCAACGGCACCAAATGCCGTCGTCGCGATATCACCGACATCTTTCTGGGCACAGGCCTGGGCCCGCGCAGCTATTCGATCATCGAGCAGGGGATGATCTCCAAGCTGATCGAGTCCAAGCCCGAAGACCTGCGCAACTTCATCGAAGAAGCGGCGGGCATCTCCAAGTACAAGGAGCGTCGGCGCGAGACCGAGAACCGCATCCGCCGCACCCACGAAAACCTGGCCCGCCTGACCGATCTGCGTGAAGAACTCGAGCGTCAGCTTGAGCGTTTGCATCGCCAGGCCGAGGCCGCCAAGAAGTATCAGGAATACAAAGGCGAGGAGCGTCAGCTCAAGGCCCAACTGTCGGCGCTGCGCTGGCAGGCGTTGAACGAACAGGTCGGGCAGCGCGAAGCGATCATCGGTAATCAGGAAGTTACTTTTGAAGCCTTGGTCGCCGAGCAGCGCAACGCCGACGCGGCTATCGAACGCTTGCGTGACGGGCACCATGACCTGTCCGAGCGCTTCAATCTGGTGCAGGGGCGCTTCTATTCGGTCGGCGGCGACATTGCCCGGGTCGAGCAGAGCATCCAGCACGGTCAGCAGCGTTTGCGGCAGTTGCAGGATGATTTGAAAGAGGCCGAGCGCGCGCGCCTGGAAACCGAATCGCACCTGGGTCACGACCGCACGTTGCTGCTGACCCTCGGCGAAGAGCTTGCCATGCTCACGCCGGAGCAGGAGGTCACCAGCGCCGCCGCCGAGGAAGCCGCCGCCGCGCTGGAAGAATCCGAAACCACCATGCACGGCTGGCAGGAGCAGTGGGACACCTTCAACCTGACCGCCGCCGAGCCGCGTCGCCAGTCCGAGGTTCAGCAGTCGCGCATTCAGCAACTCGAAACCAGCATGGAGCGTCTGGCCGATCGCCAGAAGCGCCTTGGCGAAGAGCGCGCGTTGCTCTCGGCGGATCCGGAAGATGCAGCGATCATGGAGCTCAGCGAGCAACTGGCCGCGAGCGAAGCGACCCTCGAAGATTTGCAGGCCAGCGAAGAAGCCCAGGTCGAACGCCTTGAGCAACTGCGTCAGGAATTGCAGTTGGCTTTGCACAATCAACAGCAGGCTCAAGGCGATTTGCAGCGCCTCAACGGTCGTCTCGCGTCCCTCGAAGCCTTGCAGCAAGCCGCGCTCGATCCGGGCACCGGCACCGCTGAATGGCTGCGCGAACAGCACTTGGCGGATCGCCCGCGTCTGGCCGAAGGTTTGAAAGTAGAAGCGGGTTGGGAGCTGGCGGTGGAAACCGTGCTCGGCGCCGACCTGCAAGCGGTGCTGGTGGATGACTTCGGCGATTTCGATCTGGCCGGTTTTGCCCAGGGCGATTTGCGTTTGCTCAGCCCGGCGAGCGATGGCGTGCGCGTGCCCGGCAGCCTGCTCGACAAGGTTGAAGCACAGATCGATCTGTCGCCTTGGTTGGGGCAGGTCAAACCGGTCGAAAGTCTCGAACAGGCCTTGGCCCTGCGCAGTCAGCTGACCGCCGGCCAGAGCCTGATCAGTCGCGACGGCTATTGGGTCGGCCGACACTTTTTGCGTGTGCGCCGGGCCAGCGAAGCGGAAAGCGGCGTGCTCGCCCGCGGTCAGGAAATCCAGCGTCTGAGCATCGAGCGCGAAGAGCGCGAAGCCACGGTCGAAACCCTGGAAACCCAACTTCAGACGCTCAGGGCGCAGCAGCGTCAGCAGGAAAACGGTCGCGAACATTTGCGTCGTTTGCTGCAAGACGAGGCGCGTCAGCAAGGCGAATTGAAAGCCCAGTTGTCCGCCGGCAAAGCCAAGGTTGAACAGCTGACATTGCGTCGAACCCGCCTCGATGAAGAACTCACCGAGTTGGCCGAGCAGCGTGCGCTGGAGCACGAAAACATCGGTGAGGCGCGTCTGCAATTGCAGGAAGCCCTCGACGCCATGGCGCTGGACACCGAGCAGCGTGAGTTGCTGCTGGCCCAGCGTGACAGCCTGCGCGAGCGACTTGATCGGGTGCGTCAGGAAGCCCGGCAACACAAGGATCACGCCCATCAACTGGCGGTGCGTCTGGGGTCGCTCAAGGCGCAACACGACTCGACGCGTCAGGCGCTGGAACGGCTGGAGATGCAGTCCGAGCGCCTGACCGAGAAACGCGAACAGCTGAGCCTCAATCTGGAGGAGGGCGAAGCGCCGCTGGAAGAACTGCGCCTGAAACTTGAAGAGTTGCTCGACAAGCGCATGACCGTCGACGAAGAACTGAAAACGGCGCAGATCGCTCTGGAAGATGCTGACCGTGAATTGCGTGATGCGGAAAAACGTCGCAACCAGGCCGAGCAGCAATCGCAGTTGATTCGTGGGCAAATGGAAACCCAGCGCATGGAATGGCAAGCCCTGACCGTGCGCCGCAAGACCCTCGAAGATCAATTGCTGGAAGACGGCTACGACTTGCACGGCGTGCTCGCCACGCTGACCGCCGAGGCCAGCGAGAAGGATGCCGAAGAAGAACTCGAACGCATTGCCGCGCGGATTCAGCGCCTCGGTGCGATCAACCTGGCGGCCATCGACGAATACCAGCAACAATCCGAGCGTAAACGTTATCTGGATGCGCAGAACGAGGATCTGGTGGAAGCGCTGGACACCCTGGAGAACGTGATCCGCAAGATCGACAAGGAAACCCGAAACCGCTTCAAAGATACCTTTGATCAGATCAATGGCGGTTTACAGGCCCTTTTCCCAAAAGTTTTCGGTGGAGGACGCGCGTATTTGGAACTGACGGGCGAAGATCTACTCGATACAGGGGTAACGATCATGGCGCAGCCGCCAGGAAAGAAGAACAGCACCATCCATTTGCTCTCCGGTGGCGAAAAAGCCCTGACCGCATTGGCCCTGGTGTTTGCCATCTTCAAGTTGAATCCGGCGCCGTTCTGCATGCTCGATGAAGTTGATGCACCCTTGGATGACGCTAACGTCGGACGCTACGCACGGCTGGTCAAAGAGATGTCGCAGACGGTGCAGTTCATCTACATCACCCACAACAAGATCGCCATGGAAATGGCCGAGCAACTGATGGGGGTGACGATGCACGAACCGGGTTGTTCGCGTCTGGTGGCCGTGGATGTCGAGGAGGCGATGGCGATGGTGGAGGCTTGAGTCAGCGCTTGTAGGGCAAGTATTTTTGGTCTGTAGGAGTTTTTTACTTGCCTCGACTTGCTGGCCAATCGACATATTCGCGCAAGCCATTGTGGACAGACGGTGTAAAGTTGCCTTTGGTCGTGCTAGTTTAATGTCAATTTTTCGTATACGTGGGCAAAACGCCTGTCAGAACATAGAGTTGGCGCCACGTTTTAAAGCGGTTTGCGAGTTGTAAACCCCTTATTTTTCAGCATTTTTTATAGAGGCACGGGATTACATGGAAATCGGTCTGCGCGAGTGGCTGATCGTCATCGGCATTATTGTCATTGCCGGTATTCTTTTCGATGGCTGGCGTCGCATGCGCGGCGGCAAGGGAAAACTGAAATTCCGTCTTGACCGAAGTTTGTCCAATCTGCCGGACGAGGACACCAGCGCCGAGCTGTTGGGCCCGCCCCGCGTGCTGGACACGCATAAAGAGCCGCAACTCGACGAGCATGATCTGCCGTCGGTGAGCATGCCTGCTCGTGAGCCGCGTGAGTCGGGTTCCAAGCGCGGCAAACGTGGTCATGGCGAACCTTCCCAAGGCGACATGAACCTCAGCCTGGACCTGGACGGCGGCCCGAGCTTCAGCAGCCGTGACGACGATTTCCCGGATGACACCAAGGCTTCGCCGTCGGTCAGCGACAAGGAACAACCGCAAGCCGAAGAAGTGCTGGTGATCAGCGTGATCTGCCGTGACGCTGCCGGCTTCAAAGGCCCGGCGCTGTTGCAGAACATTCTGGAAAGCGGTCTGCGTTTTGGCGAGATGGACATCTTCCACCGCCACGAAAGCATGGCCGGCAACGGTGAAGTGCTGTTCTCCATGGCCAATGCGGTCAAGCCGGGCATCTTCGATCTGGACGACATCGATCACTTCAGCACGCCGGCGGTGAGCTTCTTCCTCGGCCTGCCAGGCCCACGTCATCCGAAGCAAGCCTTCGACGTGATGGTGGCTGCGGCGCGCAAACTGTCCCAGGAGCTGAACGGCGAACTGAAAGACGACCAGCGCAGCGTGCTGACCGCCCAGACGATTGAGCATTACCGTCAGCGCATCGTCGAGTTCGAACGTCGTGCGCTGACCCAGAAGCGTTGATCTGTAGGAGCCAGGCTTGCCGGCGAAGGCGATCTCAAGTACGCCTTCGCCGGCAAGCCTGGCTCCTACAAAAAAAATCTACAGATTGAGCAGCCTCGGCTGCTCTTTTGCTTTATGAGAGAACACCCATGACCGCCGCCAAAACCCGCATTCTAGAGCTGCGCGCTGAGCTGGATCAGCACAACTACCGTTATCACGTGCTGGACGAGCCGAGCATTCCGGACGTCGAGTACGACCGGTTGTTCCACGAGCTCAAGGCTCTGGAAGCGGCCCATCCCGACCTGATCACCAGCGACTCGCCGACCCAGCGCGTCGGTAGCGCAGCGCTGTCGGCGTTCACTCAGGTGCGCCACGAAGTGCCGATGCTCAGCCTCGGCAACGCCTTCGAAGAAACCGACATGCGCGAGTTTGATCGCCGGGTGACGGAAGGCCTGGACCTGCCGGCCGGCGATTTGTTTGGCGGCGGCGCGGCGGTGGAGTACAGCTGCGAACCCAAACTCGATGGCCTGGCGGTCAGCCTGCTTTATCAGGACGGCGTATTGGTGCGCGGCGCGACACGCGGCGACGGTACCACCGGCGAAGACATCAGCGTCAACGTGCGCACCGTGCGCAACATCCCGCTGAAACTGCAAGGCTCCGGCTGGCCAGCGACCCTGGAAGTGCGCGGCGAAGTGTTCATGTCCAAGGCCGGTTTCGAGCGACTGAACGCCACGCAGCTGGAGGTCGGCGGCAAGACCTTCGCCAACCCGCGCAACGCGGCGGCCGGCAGCTTGCGCCAGCTGGATTCGAAGATCACCGCCAACCGCCCGCTGGAGTTCTGCTGCTACGGCATCGGTCAGATTTCCGAGGACATTGCCGACACCCACATTGGCAATCTGAAGCAGCTTCAAGGCTGGGGCATGCCGATCAGTCGCGAGCTGAAACTGGCGCACGGCATTGACGAATGCCTGGATTACTACCGCGACATCGGTGAGCGCCGCAACGGGCTGGCCTATGAAATCGACGGCGTGGTGTTCAAGGTCAACAGCATCGCCTCTCAACGTGAACTGGGTTTCCGCGCTCGCGAGCCGCGCTGGGCGATTGCTCACAAATTCCCGGCCATGGAGGAACTCACCGAACTGCTCGACGTGGAATTCCAGGTCGGTCGCACCGGCGCCGTGACGCCTGTGGCACGCTTGAAACCGGTCAAAGTCGCCGGTGTCACCGTGGCCAATGCGACGTTGCACAACATGGACGAAGTGGCGCGTCTGGGCCTGATGATCGGCGACACCGTGATCATCCGCCGCGCGGGCGATGTGATTCCGCAAGTGGTGCAAGTGGTCATGGAACGCCGTCCGGATGATGCGCGTCCAGTGCAAATTCCCGAGAAGTGCCCGGTCTGCGGCTCGCATGTCGAGCGCACGCAATTGGTCAAGCGCAGCAAGGGCCGCGAGACCGTCAGCGAAGGCGCGGTCTACCGCTGCGTCGGTCGACTGGCCTGCGGTGCGCAACTCAAGCAGGCGATTATTCACTTCGTCTCCCGTCGTGCGATGGACATTGAAGGCCTGGGCGACAAGAGTGTTGAGCAATTGGTGGATGAAGGTCTGGTGAGTTCTCCTGCCGATCTGTATGCCTTGAAGTTTGAGGACATTGTCGATCTGGAAGGCTTTGCCGAGCTGTCGAGCAATAAGCTGCTCGCCGCGATCAAGGACAGCAAGACACCGAGCCTTGCGCGGTTCATCTACGCCCTCGGGATTCCTGATGTCGGCGAAGAGACGGCCAAGGTCCTGGCGCGCTCTCTCGGCTCGTTGGAGCGGGTTCAGCAGGCGTTGCCGCAAGTGCTCACGTACTTGCCGGATGTCGGCCTGGAAGTGGCTCACGAGATTCACAGCTTCTTTGAAGATGCGCATAACCAGCAGGTCATTACGCAGCTGCTCAAGCACGGTCTGCAGATTCAGGATCAGGTCGAGTTGGGTGCCGAGTTTGCTGCCAGCACGACGTTGGGTGGTTTCCTCGACAAGCTGCACATTCCGTCGGTCGGGCCGGGTGGGGCGCAGAAGCTGGCGGACAAGTTTGGTTCGCTGGAAGGTGTGTTCGGCGCTGACTGGCTGGATATGCGCCAGGCGCTGCCGGAGAAGCAGGCGAATTCGGTTCGAGAGTTTTTTGCCGTGGCAGAAAATCGTCAGATTGCCGAGGCTGCCGAAAAGCAGCTGCGCGATTTTGGCATGCATTGGCAGAGCGAAAAGAAAGTCGTCGAAGGGTTGCCGTTGGCCGGCCAGACCTGGGTGCTGACCGGTTCGCTGGAATTGATGAGCCGCGACATCGCCAAGGACAAACTCGAAAGTCTCGGGGCCAAAGTAGCGGGTTCGGTGTCGGCCAAGACCCATTGCGTAGTGGCCGGGCCGGGTGCCGGTTCGAAGCTGACCAAGGCTAATGAGTTGGGATTGAAGGTGCTCGATGAAGAGGCGTTCGTCGATTTTCTGAAAAAACACGGCATCTCTGTCTGACGCTGGACCTGTGGCGAGGGGGCTTGCCCCCGTTCGGCGACGCAGTCGTCGCAAAACCGGCACGCAATCTGTCTGTGATAATGCGATTGCCGGGTCTGGGGCTGCTGCGCAGCCCAACGGGGGCAAGCCCCCTCGCCACAAAGGCAATTCACACAGGTGTGTTCTCGTGGGAACGATCTTCGCGCAGCAATGATCTAGTCTTGGCAAGCCCCAGGGAGAGATCGTCATGTACCGCTTCTTCGAACAGCTCAGCTCACGCATCGCCGCGCCCTTCATCGGCGAAAGTTCGCGCAACAGCAAGGTCTGGCAGTGCCGCTGCGGGCAGTCGCTGTTCTTTCGCAACAGCCAGTGCCTGGCCTGTTCGGCGGCGTTGGGCTATCAGCCCGAGCAAAGCCGCTTGTCCTCGCTGCAACCGGGTGTTCAGGTCGACACCTGGTCCCTCGACGTCGACCCCGAAGCCGGTCTGTTCCGGCGCTGCGCCAACCTCGATTCCCCGGCCGCGTGTAATTGGCTGCTGCCGGCCAATGACCACGATGCGCTGTGCATTGCCTGTAGCCTGAATCGCACCATCCCTGATCTGTCGATTGCCGAAAACCACGAACGCTGGCGCCAGGTGGAAACCGCCAAGCGTCGGCTGGTCGCGCAGTTGGTCAGCCTGGGTTTGCAGGTGATTCCCAAAAGCGTCGATGAACAGGCCGGTCTGGCCTTCGACTTCATCGGTGTCGACCTTGAAGGCAAGCCGCCGACCACGGGGCACGCTAACGGCCTGATCACCCTCGATATCAAGGAAGCCGACGACGCCCACCGCGAACAGGTCCGGGTGCAAATGCACGAGCCTTATCGCACGCTGCTCGGGCATTTTCGTCATGAGGTCGGGCATTACTACTGGGACCGGTTGATCGCCAACAGTCACTGGCTGGACCCGTTCCGCAGTCTGTTCGGTGATGAGCGTTCCAGTTACGCCGACGCCCTCGAGCGCCATTACCAGCAAGGCGCACCGCTCGACTGGCAGCAACAGTGCGTCAGCGCCTACGCCACCATGCATCCGTGGGAAGACTGGGCGGAAACCTGGGCGCATTACCTGCACATGATGGACGCGGTAGACACGGCGCTGGGGTTCGGCATGAGCGCGCGGGAGATGGATTTCGACTACCAGCCGTTTCCGTCCAGCACGCTCTACGATCCACAGCACCCCGGCGGCGCGGCGTTCCTGTCGTTCGTCAACGCGTGGATCGAACTGGCCGGCATGCTCAACGAGTTGTCGCGCAGCATGGGGCAGCCGGATTTCTATCCGTTCGTGCTGCCACCAGCGGTCATCGCCAAACTGCACTTCATCCACCTGGTGATCCAGCAAGAGGGCGGCAGGGCGGATGAAGTGCTGCAAGACCTGTAGCCGCCTGCATCCGCCTGCATTCGCAGCCTCGCAGGCTCGACAGCTGCTACAGGCGGTGGTGTTTCGCTGCCTGTGCATGTCCTTGACCTGATTCATATTTTTAATCTGGATCGAACGGTTGTAACTTCGTCTCAGATAGGTACAATGGCGCGGCTCGCCGTCAGGTGAGCGTCGTTATGGTGACCCCATCGGTCCCCCCGCAACGATTACCCGTGAACCTGGTCAGATCCGGAAGGAAGCAGCCACAGCGGGAACATTGTGTGCCGGGGTGTGGCTGGTGGGGTTGCCTCCATAACGCACCGCGAGTCCTCTCTCGCGTTATCTATCCAAAAGACTTTTTTTGTGCTGCCATGGCGTTTGTTCCGGGCGGTTTTTTGTCGTGTTCGATTTACCGAATGAACGTAAAAAAGGAGGCCGATGTGTCGTGTCAGACACATCGGCCTCCTTTTTTCATTTCCGCCACTAAGGCTTGGACAAGGCCTGGTCAACCGCTGCGATCAGCTTTCCCAGATCCTTCGGGGTGGCTTTGTGGATGACACCGAACAGATACGCCCGCTGTTCATCTTCATCGCCTAAATCCGCGAAAAAGGCTTTCAGCTTTACGTCCAGCACGTCGGCAAGCAGGAACAAGGCTTCGACGCTGGGGGTATAGGTTCCGGTTTCAAAGCGGCTGATGGTTTTGGGGTCAAAACCGGTTTTTTCGCCGAGTTCAGCCTGAGTAAGCCCCGCGACCTTGCGGTAGCGTCGGATGGCTGGACCCAAACTTGAAATTTGCATCGCTCAATTCCCATTTAGAATCAAGAACTTAACGATAGATTTTTGCATTAGACAACTGCATGATCCATCACCTTGCTTTGCAAAATGTGATGCGTTTCGTAGAATCGCCGCCAATAAGGGGTGATTGGTGACCTGTTTCCAGAAAATGGGCGATGCGAAACCGCCAGCATTGCGCTCCTTTGCCAGCCTTGCACGAGGTTTTTGAGACTAGCTGATCTTCGGTTCTGCGCGGTCATCAAATGCGGGCCATGGAGTGAAAACGTGTTTGCGCAGTCCCACCGCTAGCGACAGCGAGCCTGATTCATGGATGAGAAATACCGCAGGGCCGTGGATGCCGCCGCCATTTTTTCCGAGACCGACCTGAGCGGCCGGATCACCCACGTCAATGATCAGTTCTGCGCCGTGTCCGGCTATAGCCGCGACGAGTTGCTCGGGCAGAATCATCGTCTCCTCAATTCCGGCGTGCACTCCGCGGAGTTCTTCGCCGGCATGTGGCGCACCATCGCGCTGGGCAACGTGTGGAAGGGCGATATCTGCAATCGCGCCAAGGACGGCAGCCTGTACTGGGTCGAAAGCACCATGGTGCCGGTTCTCAATGACGACACCGGACGTATCGATCGATACCTGTCGATTCGTTTCGACATCAGCGAAAAACGCCAGTTGTTGCATTCCCTGCAATGGCGGGTCGGGCACGACGTGCTGACTGGGCTGCCCAATCGTGCGTTCCTCTCGGATCTGCTGGATCAGGCGCTGGAGTTCTCCCGGCAGGAAAACATCCCGCTCGCCGTCTGCATGCTCGACCTTGACGGGTTCAAAGCGGTCAATGATGGATACGGTCACGCCAGTGGCGATCAATTGCTGGTGGAAGTCGCCAAGCGCTTGCGCCACATCGTGCGTGGCGAAGATGTCGTGGCGCGGTTGGCCGGCGACGAGTTCGTGCTGGTGTTGCGTTACGTGCGGGATCTGCCGGAATTGCGCGCGGCGTTGAACCGGGTGCTGGGGGCGATTTCGGCGCCGTATACGTTGCATGGCAAGGACATCAATGTGTTCGCCAGCATCGGCGTCACGCTGTTTCCCCTCGACTATGAAGATGCCGAAACCCTGCTGCGTCACGCCGATCAGGCCATGTACGTGGCCAAGCAGCGTGGGCGTAACCGATTCCATCTGTTCGACGTGTCCAGGGATCAGGAGGTCAAGGCCACTCACCAGACGGTCGAGCGCGTGCGCCAGGCGCTGGCCGCCGATGAGCTGCGTCTGCATTTCCAGCCCAAGGTCAACATGCGCCTCGGCGTGGTGGTCGGCTTCGAGGCGTTGTTGCGCTGGGAACATCCGCAAAACGGCATGGTGCCGGCCCGGGAGTTTTTGCCGTTTGTGGAAGAGACGGACCTGATCGTCGACATCGGCGAATGGGTGATGGATCAGGTGCTGACGCAGTTGCACCGCTGGCAGCAGGCGGGGCAGGGCTGGCCGATCAGCATTAATATCGCGGCACGGCATTTTCAGCGCGCGGATTTCGTCGACCGGCTCAGGCACGTCCTCGCCCGGCATGCCGACGTTGCGCCGCAGATGCTCGACCTGGAAATCGTCGAGTCGGTGGCGGTCGAGAATATCCAGCACGTCAGCGCCTGTTTGCAGGCCTGTCAGGCGCTGGGGGTGCAGTTTTCACTGGGCGACTTCGGCACCGGCTATTCGTCGCTGAGCTACCTCAAGCGTTTGCGCACCCAAACCATCAAGATCGATAAATCCTTTGTGCGCGACATCCTGGATGATCGCGATGACCTGGCGCTGACCACCGCGGTGATCGGCCTGGCCCGCGCGTTTGGCCGGCAGGTGATTGCTGAAGGGCTGCAAAGTATCGAGCACGGGGAATTGCTGTTGCGACTGGGGTGCGAAGTGGCTCAAGGCTATTTCATTGCCCGGCCAATGCCGCCCGCCGACGTGCCGGGTTGGGTCGCGGGGTTTGTCGCGCCGCCGCAATGGCAGGCTCTGGATCAGGTTGGCTGAAGTCCCATAATCGACACCGACCCCTGTGGGAGCGAGCTTGCTCGCGATAGCGGTCTGACATTCAACATTGATGGTGACTGACATGCCGCTATCGCGAGCAGGCTCACTCCCACAGGTTATGGATTGGCTCTGGGTTCTCCACCAATATAAAGCCGGATAATGTCATCAATCTCCGCCGACATTTTCATCCGCAGCAACGTGCGCAGTATGCGTTGCACCGGCACCTTGGGGTCGTTGCGCACGTAGCATCCGACACTCTGTTCCTGCAACACCGCCACCCCTTTGAGTTGCCGGTCGGGTAACAGGCGCTGATTGAACCAGTCCAGTGTCCATTGATTGCTCACGGCATAGCGATAGCGCCCGGCGTGGAGTTTTTCCAGCACTTGTTCCTGGTTGCGCGCGTCTTCGCGGTGCAGTCGGTCGGCGTCGAACAACGGTTGCAGCGTCGGGTAGGAGTAGCCGAGCACGGTACCGACGGCTTGTCGCGACAGGTTCGCAGGCACCACCGAGGGCCCCGGATCTTGCCGGCTGATCAGCATGTCACGCTGAAACCACAGGGGAATGCTCCAGATGTAGTCTCCGGACTGATTCGGCAGCCAGGACTGCGCGGCATAGCAGCGGACATCGACCCCGCCGTGTTCCATGGCGCTTTGCACTCGCGCCCGCGGCAGCACGTGAAATTCGGCCGGGACGCCGACCTGGGTCGCGAGGCTGAGCATCACGTCAAACAGGATGCCCTGGGTCACTTGCCCGCGTTCCAGTTGCACCATCGGCATCGCCCAGCTGTCGGGCACTGCAAAACGCAGCGGCGCTTGGGCGGCGGCGACGTTCAGACTTATCCACAGCAGTGCCCCCAAAGCAAAACGCATAAACGCTCCGGTACGTCGCAAACCTGAGCCGGTAAAAGCCCCCCAAAGTGCATCTTAGCCAGATTAGACGAGCACACCGGATGCAATTTTGGCCTTGCTCCGCTAGCATTAGCCGCTTCTGTTCCTTCGTTGCGACGGTTTTCGATGAGTTATCAGGTTCTTGCACGTAAATGGCGTCCGCGCTCGTTCCGCGAAATGGTCGGCCAGACCCATGTGCTCAAGGCTCTGATCAATGCCTTGGACAGCCAGCGGCTGCACCACGCCTACCTGTTCACCGGTACACGCGGGGTCGGCAAGACCACCATCGCGCGGATCATCGCCAAATGCCTGAACTGTGAAACAGGTATCACTTCGACGCCGTGCGGCGAGTGTTCGGTGTGCCGCGAAATCGATGAGGGCCGCTTTGTCGACCTGATCGAGATCGACGCCGCGAGCCGGACCAAGGTCGAGGACACCCGCGAGCTGCTCGATAACGTGCAATACGCGCCGAGCCGTGGCCGCTTCAAGGTCTACCTGATCGACGAAGTGCACATGCTCTCCAGCCATTCCTTCAATGCGCTGTTGAAAACCCTTGAAGAGCCGCCGCCCTACGTCAAGTTCATCCTGGCGACCACCGACCCGCAGAAACTTCCTGCAACCATTCTGTCGCGGTGCCTGCAGTTCTCCCTCAAGAACATGACCCCGGAGCGCGTGGTCGAGCATTTGACCCACGTGCTGGGCGTCGAGAACGTGCCGTTCGAAGACGATGCTCTATGGCTGCTGGGCCGCGCCGCCGACGGCTCGATGCGTGACGCCATGAGCCTGACCGACCAGGCCATCGCCTTCGGTGAAGGCAAGGTCATGGCTGCCGACGTGCGGGCCATGCTGGGCACGCTCGATCATGGTCAGGTCTACGACGTTCTGCATGCGTTGATCGAAGGCGACGCCAAGGCCTTGCTCGAAGGTGTCCGGCATCTGGCGGAACAAGGTCCGGACTGGAACGGCGTACTCTCGGAAATTCTCAACGTGCTGCACCGTGTCGCCATCGCCCAGGCGTTGCCTGAAGGCGTCGACAACGGTCATGGCGACCGCGATCGGGTGCTGGCCCTGGCCCAGGCCCTGCCGGCCGAAGACGTGCAGTTCTATTACCAGATGGGCCTGATCGGCCGCCGCGACTTGCCGCTGGCGCCGGACCCTCGTGGTGGCTTCGAAATGGTCCTGCTGCGAATGCTCGCGTTCCGACCGGCGGACACCGCGGACGCCCCGAGGCAACCGCTAAAGCCAGTGGGGATCAACCAGGCCACAGTTGATTCCGCAAATTCAGTGGCTGCCGCGCCGGTGGTGGCGCCGGTAGTCGCTGCGGCAGTTGCACCCGTTACGCCTGTGCCTGAGCCCGTTGTTGCAGCTGTTATTGCTCCAGCGCCTGAACCGGTTGCACCCGTTGTCGTGGCCGAGCCTGTGGTTGAGCCTGTCGCGGTCGAGCCGGTGGTCGACTTGCCGTGGAATGACCCGGTCGAGCCGGAACCCGTCCAGCAACCCGCCATCGAGCCGGTCCTGGAAACCGCCAGCGAACAACCCGATCTGCCGCCCATGCCGTTGCCGACGCCTGACAGCGTAGTGCCGGACGCGCCGGAGTGGGCCGCGGCGCCAATCCCGGAACCGTCGGTGGCCGAAGTCGACGCTGCCACACCGGGCGTGGACCTGGATGACGAGCCGCCGCTGGACGAAGACTACATCGAGCCGGACATGGATTCGGCCTACAGCTACCTCGATGAACTGGCCAGCGAACACACGGCCGAACCCGCGCCGGAAGCCGAGCCTGAGCCGGCCGCCATGCCCGCCACCGGTCTGGCTCTGCAATGGCTGGAGTTGTTCCCGAAACTGCCGATCTCCGGCATGACCGGCAGCATCGCCGCCAACTGCACCCTGATCGCCGTTGATGGCGACAACTGGCTGATGCACCTGGACCCGGCCCACAGCGCCTTGTTCAACGCGACCCAGCAACGCCGTCTCAACGATGCGTTGAACCAGTTTCACGGGCGTACGCTGACCCTGAGCATGGAGCTGATCAAGCCGGAGCAGGAAACCCCGGCCCAGGCCGCTTCCCGTCGTCGTGCGAACCGTCAGCGCGAGGCCGAGGAGTCGATCCACGGTGATCCGTTCATCCAGCAAATGATGCAGCAGTTCGGTGCGGTGGTCCGCAACGATACTATTGAACCTGTCGAAGCCCTGATCAGTCAGGGCTAATAACTGAAGGCGTTTGGTCCCCAGGGCCGGGCGCTGTTTAAATCCAAGTACTTTTGAGGTGATTCCCATGATGAAAGGTGGCATGGCCGGCCTGATGAAGCAGGCACAGCAGATGCAGGAAAAAATGGCCAAGATGCAGGAAGAACTGGCCAACGCCGAGGTCACCGGTAAAGCCGGCGGCGATATGGTCACCGTGGTGATGACCGGTCGTCACGACGTTAAAAGCGTGACCATCGACCCGAGCCTGGTCGAAGGCCTGAGCGAAGACGACAAAGAGATGCTCGAAGCCGTCGTCGCCGCCGCCGTCAACGATGCCGTGCGCAAGATCGAAGCCAACAGCCAGGACAAAATGGGCAACATGACCGCTGGCATGCAACTGCCACCGGGTATGAAACTGCCGTTCTGATTCGCCAAAGCGTGTCGGATGAGCTACAAAAAAATGCCAGGCATCGCGCCTGGCATTTTTGTTTCTAGCCCACACGATCGTTCCCACGCTCTGCGTGGGAATGCCTCGATGGACGCTCTGCGTCCGCTTCTGGATGGGACGCGGAGCGTCCCGGGCTGCATTCCCACGCAGAGCGTGGGAACGATCGGTATCCTGTGGGAGCGTGGCTTGCCCGCGAAGAAGTCACCTCGGTACAACTGACGAAACATCGAACGCCACACCACCACAAAGGTCTGCTCCCCTATACCGCCGAATTCATCGATCACAGGAGACGCTCACATGCCAGACGCATTGACCCTCAACCAACGTATCGTCCTGGCGTCCCGCCCCGTAGGCGCGCCGACACCGGAGAATTTCCGCCTGGAACGGGAAGCACTGCCGGAACTTGCCGACGGCCAGGTTCTGCTCAAGACGCAATACCTGTCGCTGGACCCCTACATGCGCGGTCGCATGAGTGACGCGCCGTCCTACGCCGCACCGGTGGAAATCGGCGAGGTGATGACCGGTGGCGCTGTCAGCCGTGTCGAGCGCTCGCTGAATCCGAAATTCCACGAAGGCGATCTGGTGGTGGGCGCCACCGGCTGGCAGAGCCACAGCATCAGCGACGGTCGCAACATCATTCCGGTGCCGAGCGGTTTGCCGTCCCCGTCCATGGCCTTGGGGGTGCTGGGCATGCCGGGCATGACCGCGTACATGGGCCTGATGGACATCGGCCAGCCCAGCGCTGGTGAAACCCTGGTGGTTGCGGCCGCGTCGGGTGCGGTGGGTTCAGTAGTCGGCCAAGTCGCGAAGATCAAAGGTCTGCGCGTGGTGGGCGTGGCGGGTGGCGCGGAAAAATGCCGCTACGTGGTGGAGGAATTGGGATTTGACGCCTGCGTCGACCACAAAAGCCCGAACTTCGCCAATGAACTGGCCCAGGCGTGCCCCGAGGGTATCGATATTTATTACGAGAACGTCGGTGGCAAGGTGTTCGACGCGGTGGTGCCGCTGCTCAACGCCAAGGCGCGGATTCCACTGTGCGGCCTCATCGCATCCTATAACGCCCACGAAGCACCGACCGGCCCGGATCGCCTGCCGCAATTGCAACGCACATTGCTGACCAAGCGCGTAAGAATCCAGGGCTTTATTGTGTTCGACGACTACGGTGATCGTCAGCCGGAGTTCGTCAGTGCCATGGCGCCGTGGGTGCGTGACGGCAAGGTCAAGTTCCGCGAAGACGTGGTCGATGGCCTTGAGAATGCCCCCGCGGCCTTCATCGGTCTGCTGGAAGGACGCAACTTCGGCAAACTGGTGGTGCGGGTCGCCCAGGACTGAATAATTGACGCTATACAGAGGCGCGGGTATAAACCGCGTCTCGTTGATTTGTCGGACGTTTCCCCATGAGCTTCAGCCCTTTGATTCGCCAACTGATCGATGCCCTGCGAATTTTGCCGGGTGTCGGTCAGAAAACCGCCCAGCGCATGGCGCTGCAACTGCTGGAGCGTGATCGCAGCGGTGGTTCGCGACTGGCCTCGGCATTGAGCCAGGCCATGGAAGGGGTGGGGCATTGCCGGTTGTGCCGCACGCTGACCGAAGACGACCTCTGCCCGCAATGTGCCGACACGCGCCGTGACGACACTTTGCTCTGCGTGGTGGAAGGTCCGATGGACGTATACGCCGTGGAACAGACCGGTTTCCGTGGTCGCTACTTTGTACTCAAGGGCCATCTCTCGCCGCTCGACGGGCTGGGTCCGGAGGCCATCGGTATTCCGCAGCTGCTGGCGCGGATTGAAGAGGCGGGCACCTTTACCGAAGTCATTCTGGCGACCAACCCGACCGTGGAAGGTGAGGCGACGGCGCATTACATCGCGCAGTTGCTGAGCAATAAAGGCCTGGTTGCTTCGCGTATTGCCCACGGAGTGCCGTTGGGTGGCGAGCTGGAACTGGTCGATGGCGGGACGTTGGCGCATTCGTTTGCGGGGCGTAAGCCGATCGCTCTTTGAGTCTTGTGGTGTTTGATCTGACGCCTTCGCGGGCAAGCCTCGCTCCTACAGAAGGACCGTTGACCCTGTAGGAGCGAGGCTTGCCCGCGAAGGGCGCAACTCGGTCCATCTGATTCACAACAATCCTGTTGAAAACCAAGCAAGCGCTCGGTTAACTTCGCTGAACCTTCAGTGGAGTTCGCCGATGCCTGCCTTTCAGGAATACTTCGATCCCAGCCACCAATTGGTCCGCGACAGCGTCAGACGTTTCGTCGAGCGTGAGATCCTTCCGGACATTGATCAGTGGGAAGAAGCGGAAAGCTTTCCCCGCGAGCTCTATCTCAAGGCCGGTGCGGCGGGAATCCTGGGGATTGGCTATCCCGAATCCCTGGGCGGCAGTCACGAAGGCGATCTGTTCGCCAAGGTCGCAGCCAGCGAAGAGCTGATGCGCTGTGGCTCCGGCGGCTTGGTGGCCGGTCTCGGTTCGCTGGACATCGGACTGCCACCGATTCTCAAGTGGGCCAGGCCCGAAATCCGTGATCGTGTCGTGCCGCAAGTGTTGGCCGGCGAGAAGATCAGCGCACTGGCAGTCACCGAGCCCAGCGGCGGCTCCGATGTGGCCAACTTGCAAACCCGCGCTGTGCGTGACGGCGATTTTTACCGGGTCAGTGGCAGCAAAACCTTTATCACCAGTGGCGTGCGCGCGGATTTCTATACCGTGGCGGTACGTACCGGCGAGCCGGGTTTTGGTGGCATCAGTCTGCTGCTGATCGAAAAAGGCACACCCGGTTTCACCGTCGGTCGGCAGTTGAAGAAAATGGGCTGGTGGGCGTCAGACACGGCCGAACTCTTCTTCGATGATTGCCGGGTGCCTGTAGGAAATCTGATTGGCGCCGAAAACATGGGCTTCGCCTGCATCATGGGCAACTTCCAGAGCGAACGCCTGGCGTTGGCGTTAATGGCCAACATGACGGCGCAGCTGGCGTTGGAGGAAAGCCTGAAATGGGCGCGTCAGCGTGAAGCCTTTGGTAAACCCATCTGCAAGTTCCAGGTGCTCAAGCACCGCCTCGCGGAAATGGCCACGGCCCTGGAGGTATCGCGGGAGTTCACTTACCGTCAGGCGGCGAAAATGGCGGCGGGACAGAGCGTGATCAAGGAGATTTCCATGGCCAAGAACTTCGCGACCGACACGGCTGACCGGATTACCACGGATGCGGTGCAGATCCTCGGTGGCCTCGGCTACATGCGCGAGAGCCTGGTGGAGCGGCTGTATCGGGATAACCGGATTCTGTCGATCGGCGGCGGGACGCGGGAAGTGATGAACGAGATTATCAGCAAGCAGATAGGGCTTTGAATTTTGCGGTGTGTCGGCTTGCGCCTTCGCGGGCAAGCCTCGCTCCTACGGGTTTCGGTCGAAGCCGAATTTCCGACACGACTCTGATCTTGTAGGAGCGAGGCTTGCCCGCGAAGGCGTCAGTGCGAACGCCGCTTTACTTCTCGCTCAACGCAAACTGCGTCAGGCAGAACGTCGCAATCCCCATCTCTTCCAGCCGCTGCGACCCACCCAGCTCCGGCAAATCAATAATCGCCGCCGCTTCATGAACCCGCGCGCCCATGCGTCGAATCAGGTTCGCCGCCGCAATCAGCGTACCGCCGGTGGCGATCAAATCATCAAACATCACCACCGAGTCGCCTTCGCACAAACTGTCGGCGTGCACTTCGAGAAAGGCTTCGCCGTACTCGGTCGCATACCCCTCGGCCAACACGTCGGCCGGCAATTTGCCTTGCTTGCGGAACAGCACCAGCGGCTTGTTCAGCTGATAAGCCAGCACCGAGCCGATCAGGAAACCACGGGCATCCATCGCGCCGATGTGCGTGAAGTCCGCCTCGACATAACGGTGGGCGAAGCTGTCCATCACCAGGCGAAGGGCCTTGGGCGACTGGAACAGAGGCGTGATGTCACGAAAGATCACGCCCGGCTTGGGGAAGTCGATCACGGGGCGGATCAGGGTTTTGATGTCGAAGGAGTCGATGACCATCGTCGAGGTGTCCTGGCAGGCTGCAAACGACGCAGTATAACGGCGGCTGAACCGTTTCGCTCAGCCGCAATCATTGCCATCAGCCTTCGAGCGAGCCACCGGCCAGGGCGCAGAGCTGGATCGGGTCGAGGATGTGGATTTCCTTGCCCTCGGCGGCGATCAGTTCGTTTTGCTGGAAGCGCGTGAACACCCGGGACACGGTTTCCACTGCCAGGCCCAGGTAATTGCCGATTTCGTTACGCGACATGCTCAGACGGAATTGGTTGGCCGAGAAGCCCCGGGCGCGGAAGCGTGCCGAGAGGTTGACCAGAAACGTGGCGATGCGCTCGTCGGCGGTTTTTTTCGACAGCAGCAACATCATTTGCTGGTCGTCACGAATCTCGCGGCTCATCACCCGCATCAACTGACGGCGCAGTTGCGGCAGTTGCAGGGCCAGTTCGTCGAGACGTTCGAAGGGGATTTCGCACACTGACGTGGTTTCCAGGGCTTGCGCCGAGACCGGGTGCTTTTCAGTGTCCATGCCCGATAGGCCGACCAATTCGCTCGGCAAGTGGAAGCCGGTGAGCTGTTCTTCACCGCCATCGCTCAGGTTGAAGGTTTTGAGGGCGCCGGAACGTACTGCATAAACGGAATCGAAGGTGTCGCCCTGGCGGAACAGGAACTCGCCTTTTTTCAGTGGGCGACCCCGTTTGACGATTTCGTCCAGCGCTTCCATGTCTTCCAGATTCAAAGAAAGTGGCAAGCAGAGGGGGGCCAGGCTGCAATCCTTGCAATGGACCTGGCTTTGAGCGCGCAGTTTTACTGGCTCGGACATTTCTTCAATCCTTGTGGGAAAACACACATAAGCCGTAAGGGTAACTCACGGGAGGACATTCAGGCACGCGGCGATTTTGCCGCAGGGTCGTAAAGCCAGCATTTTGCCAACCAGTAAGTGGATGGATGACTAGATCACTCGCGAAAACCGCTGGTGATTGTGCTGTTGCAAATAGGCATCGAACACCATGCACACCGAGCGCACCAGTAAGCGACCGGCGGGCAGTACGCTGATCCGCTCGTTATCGAGGCTGATCAAACCGTCATCGGCCATGGTCAATAGTTGCGGCCACAGGTCACCGAAGTAACCGCGAAAATCGATGTTGAAGGCTTGTTCGATGTCCGCAAACTCCAGATTGAACGTGCAGATCAACTGCTGAATCACCGCTCGTCGCACGCGGTCATCGGCGTTGCACAGCAGGCCACGGCTGGTGGCCAGTTGGGCGGAGGCCAGCGTGTTCTGATACTGATTCAGATCGCTGTTGTTCTGACAGTAGAGGTCGCCGATCTGACTGATGGCCGACACCCCCAGCCCAATCAGATCGCAATGACCGTGAGTGGTGTAGCCCTGAAAGTTGCGCTGCAGGGTCGATTCTTCCTGAGCGATTGCCAGCTCATCGTCGGGCAGGGCGAAGTGGTCCATGCCGATGTAGCGGTAACCGGCAGCGGTCAGTTGTTCGATGGTGCGCTGGAGCATTTCCAGCTTTTGCGCCGGCGTCGGCAGCTCGTTGCTGTTGATCCGCCGTTGCGGCATGAAGCGTTCCGGCAGGTGCGCGTAGTTGAACACCGAGAGCCGATCCGGTTGCAGCGCAATGACCTCGTCGACCGTGCGCGCAAAGTTTTCCGGGGTCTGCTTCGGCAAGCCGTAGATCAGGTCAATGTTGATCGAACGAAATTGCAGAGTCCGGGCGGCGTCGATCACGGCGCGGGTTTCTTCCAGGCTTTGCAGGCGATTGACCGCCCGTTGCACCGCCGGGTCGAGGTCTTGCAGGCCAATGCTGACCCGGTTGAAACCCAGTTCACGGAGCAGGCCCATGGTCGACCAGTCGGCTTCGCGCGGGTCGATCTCGATACCGTAGTCGCCGGAATCGTCGTCCAGCAGATTGAAGTGCTTGCGCAACTGAGCCATCAACTGGCGCAGTTCGTCGTGGCTGAGGAAGGTCGGGGTGCCGCCGCCAAAGTGCAGTTGTTCGACTTTTTGCGCCGGGTCGAGATGGCAGGCGATCAGCTGGATTTCCTGCTCAAGGCGCTGCAAATAGGGCAGGGCGCGGCCACGGTCCTTGGTGATGACTTTGTTGCAGGCGCAGTAGTAGCAAATGTTCGCGCAGAACGGCACATGCACGTACAGCGACAATGGGCGTAGGGCCTTACGGCTGTCGCGCAGGGCGTGGAACAGGTCGAACGTGCCGACCTGTCCGTCGAATTGCACCGCGGTCGGGTAAGAGGTATAGCGCGGACCCGCCAAGTCATAACGGCGGATCAGATCGGTGTCCCAACGAATGGCGTCGAGCATCATGCGGGCATTCCCCCGGATAGGCTGGCAGTGTTCGCAAGTCTATGGGGTGCGACGCCGGGGCATCTTGATTTGCATCAACGGTCAGGATTTGTGTTGTTGATGAAGGCCGCTTCGCGGGCAAGCCTCGCTCCTACAGGAGTTCGCATCCCTTTGTAGGAGCGAGGCTTGCCCGCGAAGGGCGCACCGCTGATCTAATGACCCATCAGCCAATGCTGATGCGGCCCCGGCAAGGTCCAGATGCCGAACAACATCACCAGCAACCCACCGGTCATGCGCACGCTGCGCTTGCGCAACATCGCCGTGCCCCGCTCAGCCGCCAACCCCGTGGCCAGCAGCACCGGCCACGTACCGAGCCCGAACGCGAGCATGAGTAACGCACTGTCCAGCGCATTGCCCTGGCTCGCTGCCCACAGCAACGTGCTGTAAACCAACCCGCACGGCAACCAGCCCCACAGCGCGCCCAACAGCAACGCGCGGGGCAGGCTCGACACCGGCAGCAGTTTGTTGGCAACCGGCTGGATATGCCGCCACAGGCCGCGTCCGAGGCTTTCGATACGGGTCAGGCCGCTCCACCAGCCGGCGAGGTACAGGCCCATGGCAATCAGCAACAATCCGGCGATCACGCGCATGAACATGGCCGCCGGGCTATTAGCCACCGCCCAGCCCGCCAGACCGATCAGAAGACCGGCCGTTGCATAGCTGAGAATTCGCCCCAGGTTGTACGCCAGCAACAGGCGAAAACGGCGGCTGCGCTGCTCCTTGGGAATCGCCAGGGTCAGCGCGCCCATCAAGCCGCCGCACATGCCCAGGCAATGTCCACCGCCGAGCAGGCCGAGAATCACCGCAGACACCAGCAGTGGCGCCAACTCAAGCATGCGGAGGCGCCTTGTCGTCCGGTTTGGCCGGATGGCCGCTGGCTTCATCGACCGCGGCTTTGTGGTTCGGGTCCTGGTCGTCGAACAGAATGCTGTGGGCCGGGCCGTCGAGGTCATCGTACTGACCGCTGTCGACCGCCCAGAAGAAGATATAGATAGCGATGGCCACGATCAGCAGCGCGGCCGGGATCATCACGTAGAGAGCTGGCATCTGGACTCCATGCCCGCGCGGCTCAGGCCGGCAGCGGGCGGGTTTCTGGCGTGGGGCGGGCGCCAGGCGCACTCGGCAGGCGAGTCAGGCGCAGGGCGTTCAGTACCACGGTCAACGAACTGATGGACATGCCGACCGCGGCCCATACCGGGGTGATCCAGCCGAGGGCGGCGAACGGCAACATGAGGCCATTGTACAGCCCGGCCCACAGCAGGTTCTCGATGATTACCCGACGGGTGCGCCGCGCGAGGCTGAAGGCTTGCACCAGCGCATCGAGACGATTGGACAGCAACACCGCATCGGCACTGGTTTTCGCCAGATCGGTGGCCGAGCCCATCGCTACGCTGATGTCGGCAGCGGCCAGTACCGGCACGTCATTGACGCCGTCACCGAGCATCAGCACCTTGCGGCCTTCCTTGCGCAGCTGCAGCAGGACCTGCAATTTATCATCTGGACGCAAACCGCCCCGGGCTTCGTCGATGCCCAGTTCGGCCGCCACGCTGGCGACCATCGGCGAACTGTCGCCGGACAGCAGCAAGGTGCGCCAGCCACGGGCCTTACAGGCTTCCAATAGCGCCGGTGCATCGGCACGCAAACGGTCATCGAGGACAAACCACGCCAGCGGCCCCTGGTCGTCGCCAAGCAACAGCCATTGGCCCGCTTCATCGGGCATCACTGGTGCGGCCGCGCCACTGAGTTCGCAGACAAAACCCGGCTGGCCAATGCGCAGGCGTTGCGTGCCGACCACGCCTTCGAGGCCAAGCCCTGGCGTGCTGAGGACTTCTTCGGCCGCCAATGGCGCCCGGCCAAATGCGCGAGCGATCGGGTGTTCGGAACGGTTTTCCAGGGCGGCGGCGAGACTCAGGCATTGATCGCTGTCGAGCGCGCCGAGAGGACGGATCGAGCGCAACGCCAGGCGACCCTCGGTCAACGTGCCGGTCTTGTCGAAAATCACCGTGTCGATCTGATTCAGCCCCTCCAGCACATGGCCACGGGTCAGCAGTAAACCGAGTTTGTGCAACGTGCCGGTAGCGGCAGTGAGGGCAGTCGGCGTGGCCAGCGACAAGGCGCACGGGCACGTTGCAACAAGCATCGCCAGGACAATCCAGAAGGCTCTCGACGAATCCAGTTCCCACCACAACAGGCCGATTGCCGCTGCCGCGATCAATGACAGCAACAGGAACCATTGCGCGGCGCGGTCGGCGATTTCCGCCAGTCGCGGCTTCTCCGCCTGGGCGCGGTCCAGCAGGCGGACGATGGCTGACAACCGTGTGTCCTGACCCAGCGCCAGCACTTCCACGGTCAACGCGCCTTCGACGTTCAGGGTACCGGCGGTGACCGCGTCGCCCTGGGTGCGCGGTTGTGGCAGGTATTCGCCGGTCAACAACGATTCGTCGATGCTCGACTGGCCATCGAGGATCTTGCCGTCGGCCGGCAGGATCGCGCCCGGGTGCACCAGCACCTGATCGCCGACGCGCAGTTCGCTGAGCAGGATCCGCTCGCTCTGGCCATCGGCACTCAGACGCAGGCATGAGGCGGGCAACAGGTTGACGAGCTGTGCGGTGGCGGCGGCGGTGCGTTCCCGGGCGCGACGTTCCAGATATCGGCCGGCCAGCAGGAACAGCGCGAACATTCCCACTGCATCGAAATACAACTCGCCGACGCCGGTGATCGAAGTCCAGATTCCGGCGATGTAGGCACCGCCGATCGCCAGTGACACCGACACATCCATGGTCAGGTGACGGGTGCGCAGGTCGCGCATGGCGCCCTTGAAGAACGGCGCGCAGCTGTAGAACACGATCGGCGTGGTGAGGAACAGTGCGACCCAGCGCAGGATGGTGTGCAGCTCGGGGCTCAAGTCGATGTTGAATTCCGGCCAAGTGGCCATGGTCGCCATCATCGCCTGGAACCACAGCAATCCGGCGACGCCGAGTTGGCGCAAGGCCAGGCGGTTTTCGCTGGCCAGTTGCTCACTGGCGCGGTCGGCTTGATAGGGGTGCGCGGCGTAGCCGATGTGGCGCAATTCGCTGAGCACCTGGCTCAATGGCAATTGCGCATCGGTCCAGCGCACGTGCAAGCGATGGTTGGACAGGTTCAGTCGCGCCTCGGCCACCGCCGGCAAGGCGCGGAGGTGTTTCTCGATCAGCCAGCCGCAGGCGGCGCAGCTGATGCCTTCCATCAACAGGGTGGTTTCGGCGAGTTCGCCGTCGTGGCGCACGAAGGGCTTTTGCACGTCGGCGCGGTCGTAAAGCGCCAACTCATCCACCAACTGCACCGGCAAGGCTTCGGGGTTGGCCGATGACTCGCTGCGGTGCTGGTAATAGCTTTCCAGCCCACCGGCGACGATCGCCTCAGCCACGGCCTGGCAACCCGGGCAGCAGAACTCGCGGGTTTCACCGAGGACCGCAGCGGTGAAGCGGCTGCCGGCCGGGACGGGCAGGGCGCAGTGGTAGCAGGGGGTTGGCGTGGTCATGGGGTTTTCACAGCGTGTTGTCCGATGATCGTTCCCACGCTCTGCGTGGGAATGCCTCCCCGGACGCTCCGCGTCCGCTTCGGCTGGGACGCAGAGCGTCCCTGGCTGCGTTCCCACGCAGAGCGTGGGAACGATCAGGTGAGGCTTTTACTTTTTCAGGTCTTCGGCGCCTTGCAGCGGCTCATCCCCGAGCAGCAGGTCCTTATCATGGCTGACCAGCTCTTCTTCGAACATACGCCAGATGTGGTCGTCCTGAGTGCCCAGCAATTCGACAAAGCGACGACCGTCGACCTTGTCGCTCAACTGACCGATGTAGCGGCCCTGTTCGGTTTCGCTGCGGGCGAGGGTGATCTTGCGATCCTTCTCCGGCTGGGTCGGCGAGATCAGGTTCAGCTCCAGGGTTTCAGGTCGGCTGTTGCCGCTCAGGCGCAGGTCGACTTCGCCGGTGACGTCATCCAGATGAACGCTGGCCCGCAGCAACAGGGTCTGCGCCAGCAGCTCACGGTCAAGGGAACGGTTGATGCCTTTGCCGGCCTCGTAGTAGTTGTCGTTGACCAGGTTATCCGGGTTGTTCACCGCGATCGTCACCATGGACAAGGTCAGGGTCACGGAACAGGCCAGGATGGCGATGATGATCCATGGCCAAAGATGCTTGTACCAAGGGCTTGCGGCGTTTGCTGCGGGCATGATCATTTCTCTCAACGAATTTGTGGGCCGATGAATCGGCTCTTGGCTTCAACGTGGACGCTGTTGTCGTCGGCATCCTTGAGGATGAATTTCACCTCGTTAGTGCTCGACGGCAGTTTTTCCGGTGCCATGGACAGTTCCACTGGCTGGCTGAAAATCTCCCCGGCAGCGACTTTGATCTCGCGCTTGCCTTGCAGCTTGAGGTCCGGCAGACCGGAGGCTTCCAGTACGTAGGTATGGTCGCGCTGGTCTTTGTTCATGATCTTCAGGCTGTAAACGTTCTCGATCCGGCCTTCGGCGTTCTCGCGGTACAGCACGCGGTCCTTGCTGACGTCGAAACCGACCAGCGAACGCATGAAAAACGCACCCGCCAGCAATCCCATCATGGCCAGCAGCACCAGGGCATAGCCGATCAGGCGCGGGCGCAGTTTATGGGTTTTTTGCCCGGACAGGTTGTGCTCGGTGGTGTAGCTGATCAGTCCGCGCGGGTAGTCCATCTTGTCCATGATGCTGTCGCAGGCATCGATGCACGCCGCACAGCCGATGCATTCGATCTGCAGACCGTCGCGAATGTCGATGCCGGTCGGGCAGACCTGGACGCACATGGTGCAATCGATGCAATCGCCCAGGCCCTGGGCCTTGTAATCGATACCTTTCTTGCGCGGGCCACGGCTTTCACCACGGCGCGGATCGTAGGAAACGATCAGCGTGTCCTTGTCGAACATCACGCTCTGGAAACGCGCATACGGGCACATGTAAATGCACACCTGCTCACGCAGCCAGCCGGCGTTGCCGTAGGTGGCGAGGGTGAAAAACCCGACCCAGAAATACGACCAGCCATCCGCTTCGCCGGTAAAGAAGTCGATGGTCAGCTCGCGGATCGGCGAGAAGTAACCGACGAAGGTCATGCCGGTGACGAAGCCGATCAACAGCCACATCGAGTGCTTGCTGAGTTTGCGCAGGAATTTGTTGGCGCTCATCGGCGCCTTGTCGAGCTTGATGCGCTGGTTGCGGTCGCCTTCGGTGACCTTTTCGCACCACATGAATATCCACGTCCAGACACTCTGCGGGCAGGTATAACCGCACCACACGCGACCGGCGTACACGGTAATAAAAAACAGGCCGAAGGCGCTGACGATCAAGATCCCGGAGAGCAGGATGAAGTCCTGGGGCCAGAAGGTCGCGCCAAAGATGAAGAATTTGCGCTCCGGCAGGTTCCACCAGACGGCCTGATGACCGCCCCAGTTCAGCCAGACCGTACCGAAATACAGCAGAAACAAACCGGCACCGCCAAACATCCGCAGGTTGCGGAACAGGCCAGTGAAAGCGCGGGTGTAGATTTTTTCTCGAGAGGCATAAAGATCGACGCTGTTGTTCGCGTCTTTGGCGGGCGGTGTGACGTCGTGTACCGGAATCTGATTGCTCATCATTGCATCCCACGGCAGTGGAAAAATGCCTCGGTCAGTACATGCCGACCGCGGTCAAAAAGAGGTGTTGCAGTGGCGCAATGATACGCCTGTCGCTCTAGCTCAAGGGTGCGACCTTTGGTCGCGTTGGGCAAATTCAATTGATGGTGTAGTGACTTGAATCAATTGACTTGTGGATTATGGACGGTTTTTCGTGATGCAGAATCAGAGGTTGGGGCGATTCCTGGTCGTCGCGTGGCCGACGAGGTGAGGGCGAGCTGCGGATCTCATCCGTCCGGCAGGTCTGCCGCTGGAGTGCACGCCATGGCAGCAGTAACTTCATAGTGTAATGCACAGCAGTTTCAAATCAGCAAAACTCATAGCTGGCCAAGTTTAAGTTGGCGGAGCGATTGTTTGTCGGTGAGTGATGGAAATATATTTATTTAATTAAGATTAGTTGGTTGTTTGAAGTTTTGGTCTGTTTCCAATAAATTGATTGGGCGCGGCTGGTTGGTTGCGCATTTTATCTAATACTAATGGAAATGGAATTCTATGATTTCTAAAAAAGTTAAGCGGTTTGTTCTAGGCGTGTGCCTGCTGTCTATGGCGCCTTTGGCTTATTCAATAGACGGTGCTCCACGTCATATGATCTTCGCGTCGGATACGCAATACCCGTGGACGGATAAACTCGACCGCAGAGAGCCCGAGTCCGAGGCGGATTTCGATAAGCGCTCGAAATGGCTGGTGGAGACCCAGTTTGCAAGTATTGTCGACTTCAGGAAAAACCATGCGCAATCCCATGTGCCACTGATGATCAATGGCGATATCACCGCTTTTGGTCACGGCTGGCAGCGCTCTTACATGAGTTCGATGTTGAAAAAATACTTCAATGGCGATTTCTTGTATGGCCTGGGTAACCACGATTATGAGAATAACGTGGATGATTGCTTCAGTAATAACTGTGCAGCCGGCAGTATCGTGGAGTTTAAAGAGCATCATGAGAATAAGGTTGATAATTTTGATTTGAAAGTTGCCGGTAATTTCCTGAGCCGGCTGTATTCCGGCAGTCTCGCCTATTCCAAGAACATGGGTGACGTCCATATGGTGCAACTCAATAATGAGCCGACCTATGCCACCAGGATTTCTCACGCGTTAAACCCGACGACGTTCGACATCACCAGTACTCTGGATTGGCTTGAAAACGATTTGAGAGTCGCTCGGACTCAGGGTTACGCCATCATTATCAACATGCACAAGCCAATGGAAATGATGGGTGACAGTGAGCAAGTGTGGCGCTTCTACCAGATGATCAGGAAGTATGAGGTCACTGCTATTTTCGCCGGCCATCTCCATGATCAAGGTGGCGATGCCTATGACGTGAATGGCGTGCCGATGTACCTGAGTGGTGCCACTTCTCAGCAAACCTACCTGGTTGCCAGTTTCTCGGAGGATCGCAAGCAGTTGCACATCAACCTGGTGAAGGACAATCAATGGCAGACCCGCAAGCTGCTGGATACGGTACCGGTGAAATCGATCTGGGCCAGCCGCCCATGAAAAAGGCCCCGCCAGATCACTGGCGGGGCCTTCTTTGTTGCGTCAGGCGTTTGCCTTACTGAGCGTCTTCCGCCGGCGCTTTCTCACCGTGAGAGAGGCTGTAGACGTAAGCGGCCAGCAAGTGAACCTTGTCGTTGCCTTGCAGCTGTTCTTGCGCAGGCATCTGGCCCTGACGGCCGTAACGGATGGTCTGCTGCAGTTGAGCGAAGCTCGAACCGTAGATAAACGCTGCCGGGTGAGTCAGGTCAGGTGCGCCCATCGCTGGGGTGCCTTTGCCTTCCGGCCCGTGGCACACCGCGCAATTGGCGGCGAACAGCTTCTGGCCGGCAACCGGGTCGGCCTTGGTGCCTTCCGGCAGCTTGCGGCCATCGAGGTTGGTCAGTACGAACGCGGCAACGTTCGCAACGCCTTGCTCGCCGATCACGTCAGCCCACGCCGGCATGACCGCGTGGCGGCCACCCATGATGGTGGTCTTGATGGTTTCTGCCTCACCGCCCCAGCGCCAGTCGGCGTCGGTCAGGTTCGGGAAGCCATAAGCGCCCTTGGCGTCGGAGCCGTGGCAGACCGAGCAGTTGGAGGCGAACAGGCGGCCACCCATCTTCAGGGCTTGCGGGTCCTGGGCGACTTCTTCAATCGGCATCGAAGCGAACTTGGCGAAGATCGGACCGAACTTGGCGTCCGACTTGGCCATTTCCTTTTCCCACTCGTGAACGCCGGTCCAGCCGGTCTGGCCGTTGGCGAACGCGGTCTGCTTCTCGTTATCCAGGTAGTTGTAACCTGGCAACAGGCCTTTCCAGTTGCCCAGGCCCGGGTACAGCACCAGGTAGCCCAGGGCGAAGATGATGGTGCCCACGAACAGCATGAACCACCATTTCGGCAGTGGGTTGTCGTACTCCTCGATCCCGTCGAAGGAGTGGCCAACCGTTTCTTCGGTGGCTTCGCTGCGCTGGCCCTTGCGGGTGGACAGCAGCAGCCAGGTCAGGGCGAAGATGGTGCCGAGACTGAGGACTGTGACGTACAGACTCCAGAACGTAGTCATTCTTTGTTACTCCTAGAAGCTTGCTCGACGTGCTTGATGGCTTCGGGATCATCCGCGAAAGGCAGCAAGGTCGCGTCTTCAAACTCCGACTTGCGCTTGGGGCTGAACACCCACAACGCCAGACCGATGAAGGCCACCATCACAACAACGGTGCCCAGGCCACGAATCATCCCGATATCCATCTAATTCACCGTTTGCTTTTGATGATGGTGCCCAGGCCTTGCAGATAGGCCACCAGCGCGTCCATTTCGGTTTTGCCCTTCACAGCATCCTTGGCGCCGGCGATGTCTTCGTCGGTGTAAGGGACGCCGAGCGTGCGCAAGACTTCCATTTTCTTGGCGGTGTCTTTGCCGTCGAGCTTGTTTTCCACGAGGAACGGGTAGGCCGGCATTTTCGACTCGGGCACTACGTTGCGCGGGTTGTACAAATGCGCACGCTGCCAGTCATCGGAGTAACGACCGCCGACACGGGCCAGGTCCGGACCGGTACGCTTGGAACCCCACAGGAACGGGTGGTCCCAGACGCTTTCACCGGCAACCGAATAGTGGCCGTAACGTTCGGTTTCAGCACGGAACGGGCGGATCATCTGCGAGTGGCAGCCGACACAACCGTTGGCGATGTACACGTCGCGGCCTTCCAGTTCAAGGGCCGTGCGCGGCTTCATGCCTTCGACCGGCTTGTTGGTGACGTCCTGGAAAAACAGCGGAACGATCTGGGTCAGGCCGCCGATGCTGACGGCGATAACCATGAAGAAGGCCAGCAGGCCAATATTCTTCTCGACTGCTTCATGCTTCATCAGTGAGCTCCAACTACAGCAATCTGAGCGGCGGCTTCGGCTTCAGCCGGGTTCGAGGCGCGTACGGTCCGCCATACGTTGTAAGCCATGAGCAGCATGCCGCTGGCAAAGAACGCACCGCCCAGGGCGCGAACGATGAAGCCCGGGTGGCTGGCTTGCAGGGCTTCGACGAACGAGTAGGTGAGGGTGCCGTCGTCGTTGATTGCACGCCACATCAGGCCTTGGGTGATGCCGTTGACCCACATCGAAGCGATGTACAGGACGGTACCGATGGTCGCGAGCCAGAAGTGCGCGTTGATCAGGCCGATGCTGTGCATCTGCGCGCGACCGAACAGTTTCGGGATCATGTGGTAGATGGCGCCGATCGAGATCATCGCTACCCAGCCCAAGGCACCGGCGTGTACGTGGCCGATGGTCCAGTCGGTGTAGTGCGACAGCGAGTTCACGGTCTTGATGGCCATCATCGGGCCTTCGAAGGTCGACATGCCGTAGAAGGCGAGCGACACAACGAGGAAGCGCAAGATCGGGTCGGTGCGCAGCTTATGCCAGGCGCCTGACAGGGTCATCATGCCGTTGATCATGCCGCCCCAGCTTGGAGCCAGCAGGATGATCGACATCGCCATGCCCAGGGATTGAGCCCAATCCGGCAGCGCGGTGTAGTGAAGGTGGTGCGGACCGGCCCAGATATACAGGGTGATCAGCGCCCAGAAGTGCACGATCGACAGGCGATAGGAGTAGATCGGACGCTCGGCCTGCTTAGGAACGAAGTAGTACATCATCCCCAGAAAGCCGGTGGTCAGGAAGAAACCCACCGCGTTGTGGCCGTACCACCACTGGATCATCGCGTCAGTCGCACCGGCGTAGGCCGAGTAGGACTTGAAGAAACTCACCGGCAGGGACGCGTGGTTGACGATGTGCAGCATCGCCGTCACGACGATGAAGGCACCGTAGAACCAGTTACCCACATAGATGTGCTTGGTGTTGCGCTTGACGATAGTGCCGAAGAACACCAGACCGTAAGTCACCCAGACGATGGCCAGCAGAATAGCCAGGGGCCATTCCAGTTCCGCGTATTCCTTGGTGGTGGTGTAACCCAGCGGCAAGGTAACGATCGCGCCGACGATCACCGCTTGCCAACCCCAGAAGGTGAAGGCCGCGAGGCTGTCGGAAATCAGTCGCGTTTGGCAGGTTCGCTGCACGACGTAATAAGAAGTGGCAAACAGTGCACAACCACCGAAGGCAAAAATCACCAGGTTGGTGTGCAACGGGCGCAGGCGTCCAAAGCTCGTCCACGGCAGACCGAAGTTCAACTCCGGCCAGACCAGTTGCGAGGCGAGGAAGACACCGAGCCCCAGGCCCCGGATCCCCCAGACCACCGTCATGATGGCGAACTGGCGGACTACCTTATAGTTATAAGCAGTCGGACTGATTGCTGTGCTCATTCTAAGGTTCCACGGTTTGGGTGTTTTATTAGGAGTAAAAATCGGCCGCAAGTATGGAGAAAGCGGGGGGTCATTGCAACGCGCCATGACCTGGGTCAATGCTTTCAAAAGCTGATTCTGCGGCCTTTCCATGCGCCGCGTAAGGACAAAATTGGCCTCGGACAAAATGTCGCAGCGAACGAAAAGGGTGAGGGGGTCAGGTCAGTTGTTACGGGGTGTGTTCAAACCCAACGATCGGGTGACCGACGGCAATTGGCACGACAGCCGGTATCTACCAGCCTTTGCGGCCTGTCATCGAGCAGATTCGTCGAACACATCGGGCAAGGATGACCTGGAACCGGCTCATGCCAGTCCGCATCGGAGCAAGCTTAGCCCCGAATCCGGGGAACCGAAAGGAGGACCAGCGGAGGGGTGCGACACTTGGTCGCAAAGAGGCAGGGAACTGCCGCATCCGGGAGAATACGGCAGCAGAGCGGTCGAGATTTATTCGTGTTTGCCTTCAGCCTGCAAACGCTCGGTGCTCAGACCGTGAGACAAGCTGTAAACGTAAGCGGCCAGCAGTTGCACTTTGTCGTTGCCGAGCAGTTCGTTCTGCGCCGGCATATGGCCCTGGCGGCCATGGCGGATGGTCTGCTGAAGTTGCGCCAGGCTTGTACCGTAGATGAATCCGGCCGGTTGCGTCAGGTTCGGCGCGCCCATGGCCTCAGTGCCCTGGCCGTTCGCACCATGACAGGCTACGCACGTGGTGCTGAACGCTTGCTGTCCGGCGTGCAGATCGGCAGTGTCGTCAGCCGGCAATGGCAGGCCGGCCAATTCGTGACGCACATACGCGGCTACGTTCTTGACGCCGGCATCACCGAGGATTTCACCCCAGGCCGGCATGGCCGCCATGCGACCACCCATGATCGTGGTCTTGATCATCTCGGCCTCACCGCCCCAGCGCCAGGTGCTGTCGGCCAGGTTCGGGAAGCCGAAAGCGCCCTTGGCATCCGAGCCGTGGCACACCGAGCAATTCGAAGCGAACAGGCGCCCACCCATTTTCAGCGCTTGCGGGTCCTTGGCCACTTCTTCAACGGGCATCGCCGCGAACTTGGCGAAGATCGGCCCGAACCTGACGTCTGCCTTGTTCATCTCCTTTTCCCACTCGTGGACGCCGGTCCAGCCGTCCTCATAACCCGGCAGGATGCCTTTCCAGTTGCCCAGGCCCGGATAAAGAATCAGGTAACCCACGGCAAATACCAGCGTGCCGGCGAACAGCATGAACCACCACTGCGGCAACGGATTGTCGTACTCCTCGATGCCGTCGAAGCTGTGGCCCATGGTCTGGTCGACGCTGCCCTTGGTTTCGCCCTTGCGGGTGCCAATCAGCAGCCAGGTCAGACCGATCAGGCTGCCGATGGTCAGTACGCAGATCCACGTACTCCAGAAGGTGGTCATGGCCGGGTACTCCTTGTGACAGGTTCTTGGGTGCTAGGGGGTTGTGGCTCATCGGCGAACGGCAGCAGGCGCGCTTCGGCGAATTCCGGGTTGCGCTTGCTGTTGAACACCCACAGCGTCAGGCCGACGAAGGCCACGAACACGACGACCGTACCGAGACCGCGGATCATTCCACTGCTTATCACGGTCACTATTTCGAAGGGTATGGTCATGGCTCACCTCTTGCTCTTGATGGCAGTGCCGAGCACTTGCAGGTAAGAGACGAGTGCGTCCATTTCGGTCTTGCCCTTGAGGCTGGCGACGGCGCCGCTGATGTCGTCATCGGTGTACGGCACGCCGAGGGTGCGCATGGTGCGGATCTTGGTTTCCGTGTGGTTGCTGTCGACCGCTTGCGTGACCAGCCATGGGTAGGCAGGCATTTTCGACTCCGGCACCACGTTGCGCGGGTTGTACAAGTGCGCACGGTGCCAGTCATCCGAGTAACGCGCGCCGACCCGGGCCAGGTCCGGTCCGGTGCGCTTGGAGCCCCAGAGGAACGGGTGATCCCAGACGCTTTCACCGGCCACCGAGTAGTGCCCGTAGCGCTCGGTCTCGGCGCGGAAAGGCCGGATCATCTGCGAGTGGCAACCGACGCAGCCTTCGCGGATGTAAATGTCGCGGCCTTCCAGTTGCAGGGCGGTGTAGGGCTTCATGCCTTCCACCGGTTTGTTGGTCACGTCCTGGAAGAACAACGGGACGATCTGGGTCAGACCGCCGATGCTCACGGCCAGGACCATCAGCAGCATCAGCAGGCCGACGTTTTTCTCGATTGTTTCGTGTTTCATGGCGGACTCCTCAGGCCATCTGCGCGGCAGCGGCGACTTCGGCAGGCTGCGAGGCCCGCACGGTGCGCCAGGTGTTGTAGGCCATCAGCAACATGCCGCTGAAGAAGATCGCACCGCCGACCAGGCGCACGACGAAGCCTTGGTTGCTGGCCACCAGGGTTTCGACGAAGGAGTAGGTCAGCGTGCCGTCTTCGTTGACGGCGCGCCACATGAGGCCCTGGGCGATGCCGTTGACCCACATCGAGGCGATGTAGAGAACGGTGCCGATGGTCGCGAGCCAGAAGTGCGCGTTGATCAGGCCGATGCTGTGCATCTGCGCACGACCGAAGATTTTCGGGATCATGTGGTACAGCGCGCCGATGGAAATCATCGCCACCCAACCGAGGGCGCCGGCGTGAACGTGGCCGATGGTCCAGTCGGTGTAATGGGAGAGGGCGTTGACCGTTTTGATGGCCATCATCGGCCCTTCGAAGGTCGACATGCCGTAGAACGCCAGCGAGACCACGAGGAAGCGCAGGATCGGGTCGCTACGCAACTTATGCCAGGCGCCCGAGAGCGTCATCATGCCGTTGATCATCCCGCCCCAGCTCGGTGCAAGCAGGATCAGCGACATCACCATGCCCAGCGACTGCGCCCAGTCCGGCAGCGCGGTGTAGTGCAAGTGGTGCGGACCGGCCCAGATGTACAGGGTGATCAGCGCCCAGAAGTGCACGATGGACAGGCGATAGGAATACACCGGACGCTCGGCCTGTTTCGGCACGAAGTAGTACATCATCCCGAGGAAACCGGCGGTGAGGAAAAAGCCCACGGCGTTGTGGCCGTACCACCACTGGACCATGGCATCGGTGGCACCGGCATACACCGAGTAGGACTTGGTGAAGCTCACCGGCAGCTCAACGTTGTTGACGATGTGCAGAATGGCCACGGTGATGATGAACGCACCGAAGAACCAGTTGCCGACGTAGATGTGTTTGGTCTTGCGCTTGGCCAGCGTGCCGAAGAACACGATGGCGTAGGCGACCCAGACGATGGTGATCAGGATGTCGATCGGCCATTCCAGCTCGGCGTATTCCTTGGAGCTGGTGTACCCCAGCGGCAGGCTGATGGCCGCCAGCAGGATCACCACTTGCCAGCCCCAGAAGCAGAACGCGGCGATTTTCGGCGCAAACAATTGGGTCTGGCAGGTGCGCTGCACCGAATAGAACGAACTGGCGAACAGGGCGCAACCACCGAAGGCGAAGATCACCGCGTTGGTGTGCAGCGGGCGCAACCGGCCGAAACTGGTCCACGGCAAATCGAAGTTGAGTTCAGGCCAGACCAATTGGGCCGCGAGAAAAACCCCGAGCCCCATGCCGATGATGCCCCACACCACCGTCATAATGGCGAATTGGCGGACCACCTTGTAGTTGTAGGCGGTACTGATAGAAGTGTTCATGGTTCCCCATCCACGGTTCAGCCGAAGTGAGCACGCTTGCAACAAAAAGGCAGCGTGTCCTTCGCCTGGAGTTATAGGCAGACTAAAAGCGAGGCAAGCATGGACAAAGAGCACAAGGCCAGTATTGACGGGGATCAATGGGCGCGGTGTGTGCAGGATCATGGATGGTTGTGGAACGCCGCCTCAGGACCTGCATCGGCCACGTTGATCCTCGCCCATGGTGCCGGTGCGCCGATGGACAGCGGCTGGATGAACGACATGGCTGCGCGCCTTGCCGATCAAGGCGTCAACGTCCTGCGCTTCGAGTTTCCGTACATGGCGCAGCGGCGTATTGACGGGGGCAAGCGTCCACCGAATCCGGCGCCGAAACTGCTGGAATGCTGGCGAGAGGTGTACGCCGAGGTGCGACGCCATGTCACTGGGCGTCTGGCCATTGGCGGCAAGTCCATGGGCGGGCGGATGGCCAGTCTTTTGGCGGATGAGCTGGAGGTGGATGCGCTGGTGTGCCTCGGTTATCCGTTTTATGCGGTGGGTAAATCGGAGAAACCTCGGGTCGAACATTTGTCTTCGTTGAAGACGCCGACATTGATCGTGCAGGGTGAGCGGGATGCGCTGGGCAATCGTGAGGCGGTCGAGGCTTATACGTTGGCACCGAGTATTGAGGTGTTTTGGCTGGTGGCGGGTGATCATGATTTGAAGCCGTTGAAGGCTTCGGGGTTTACGCATGAGCAGCATTTGGCGGCTGCGGCTGACAAGGTTGCTGCATTTTTTCAGTGAGAGGTGCGGTGCCTGTCAGGGCCCCTTCGCGGGCAAGCCTCGCTCCTACAGACGGTTCGCCGATTTCACGGACACTGATTACTTGTAGGAGCGAGGCTTGCCCGCGAAGGCGATCAGTCAGGCGTCATTGTTCAACGATCTGGTAATAAACAACGACAGCACATCCACCTTTTTTGTATTTGCTTGTTGATCGTCTCTTTTCAGATTGAAAGTACCGTTGGGACTCAAACGATAGGTTTTGAACGTGGCGTTGTAGTCACCTTTTACAGTTCCCTTGACCGGATCGAGTGTGATTGTCAGTTCCGCATCATCCGCGTATACAACCCTAAAGCCGGTGAACCCTGGAGGGGCGGGAATTGAGTGGGTATGTGACAGGTGCAGATCCTGCCCGTCGCCAAGCTTGTAGGTCTGTTCCAGCGGGTTGTCATCGATGTAAGGCACTATCAGGAGAAAACTGAAGTAGTTCTCTTCATCACCTGAGCCGATCGAGCCGGCGAAAACCCAGCTTTCTTCGCCGGTAGGTTCGAATAGGCTTCGGTAAAAAGAGGTGTCTTTTGCATGAATCGGTTTACCTTCGAAGTTCCAGTTAAATTCGTCTCCTGGTACCTGAATAGTATTTTCCTTAGGGATGAAAAAATCTTTAGTGGTCATTGCGAAATCCTTCTCTGGAATGGGTATGAAGTAAATGCCGACGGGCTATACCGGCACTCAATTGATATCCCGCCCGTACGGGTGCGTCTACTGTCAGACCTGACAGCTAGACGCCGGATTTCAAATGTGGGTGCACTGGCTAGCGGCCAATCGTGCATCCCGGTATTACTTTCCATGAGCCAAAAAAAACCGGAAGTATCAACCTCCGGTTTTTTTTCATTCCAGCACTAATCAGCGATTAAACCGCTCCACCAAGGAATACTGCGTATTCGCCGTCTTCGTCAGCTCTTCACTCAACAACGCCGAGTGCTGTGCCTGTTCCGAAGTCTGGTCAGCCAGCTGCGAGATGTTGCTGATGTTACGGCTGATTTCCTCGGCCACTGCGCTTTGCTCTTCGGTCGCCGCCGCAATCTGGGTGGTCATGTCGGTAATGTTGGCCACCGCTTCGCTGATCCCCACCAGTGCCTGATCCGCTTCCAGTACCCGCGCCACGCCTTCTTCAGCCTGGCGATGCCCGGCTTCCATGGTTTGCACCGCGGTGCTGGCGGTTTGCTGCAGCTTGGCGATCAGGGCGTGGATTTGCCCGGTGGATTCACTGGTGCGTTGCGCCAGTTGACGCACTTCGTCAGCCACCACCGCAAAACCACGGCCCATCTCGCCGGCACGCGCCGCTTCGATGGCGGCGTTCAGGGCCAGCAGGTTGGTCTGGTCGGCGATGCCTTTGATCACATCGACCACGCCGCCGATTTCGTCGCTGTCCTTGGCCAGTTGGGTCACGGTCAGCCCGGTTTCACCGACCACCACCGACAGGCGCTGGATGGCTTCGCGGGTTTCCCCGGCGATGTCGCGACCGCGACCGGTCAGGCGATTGGCTTCCTGAGTGGCGTCGGCGGTGCGCTGTACGTGGCTGGCGACTTCCTGCGTGGTGGCGGCCATCTGATTGACGGCGGTGGCCACTTGTTCGGTTTCGACGCGTTGACGTTCCAGGCCACTGGAGCTGCTGTGAGCCAGGGTGTCGGACTGTTTCGCTTGATCGCTCAGGTGTTCGGCGGTGTCCTGCAGACGTGTCAGGCAGGTTTTCAGACGCGCTTCCTGGCTGAGAATCGACATCTCCAGACGTGCCTGGGCGCCACGACTGTCGGTGTACATCTGCGCGATCAGCGGATCGGAGGTGGTCTGCTCGGCCAGGCGCAGCAAGCGCTTGAGGCCACGCTGTTGCCAGCTCAAGCCCAACAGGCCCAGCGGCACCGAAAGGCCGGCGGCGAGGGCGAAGCCCCACTGGGAGTTGAGCGACGCACCGATCATGAAACTCAGCTGGCTGACCAGAATGAACGGCAGCCAGTCCTGAAGCACCGGCAGCCATTTGTCCGTCGATGGAATCGCCGACTTGCCCTGGTTGATGCGTTGGTAGAGCGCTTCGGCACGGCGGATCTGCTCGGCGGTGGGTTTGACCCGCACCGATTCGTAACCGACCACCTGATTGCCTTCGAACACCGGTGTGACATAGGCGTTAACCCAGTAGTGGTCACCGGTCTTGCAGCGATTCTTGACAATGCCCATCCATGGCAAGCCTTGTTTCAGTGTGCCCCACATGTGCGCGAACACCGCGGCCGGGACGTCGGGGTGACGGACCAGGTTATGCGGCGCACGGATCAGTTCTTCACGAGAAAACCCGCTGATTTCGACGAAGGCGTCGTTGCAGTAGGTGATCACGCCCTTGGCATCGGTGGTGGAAATCAACCGTTGCTGAGCCGGGAAGGTCCGTTCGCGTTGTGTGGTGGGCTGGTTGTTACGCATGGCTTTTTCAATCCGCAAGGCTTTCAGAGGTTGTCGGCGGCGTCAGGATTTTATTGAAAATATTTTTCAATAATCAGTGGCGCGTCGCAAAACGGCCATTGCATCAGCCGGCGAGCATCGGGTACGTGAACAGGGCGAAATGCAGCAGGTTCAAGCCGAAATGGGTGGCGACGGCCGCCCCCAATCCGCCGAAACGGTAGGCCAGACCATAGCCGACACCTGCCAGACCCGCCAGCAGCACCCAATGCCAACCCGCCCCCACATGCACCAGGCCGAATAACAGCGAGGCGAGCAGCAATGCCAGGTTTTCACCGTAGGGCAGGTGTTTGAAGTGTCGGCTCAGCCCACCCTGGACGTACCCGCGAAACAGCGCTTCCTCCACCAACGTCACTAGCAGCAGATTGTTCAGCACCCACAACCCGGCTTGATCCGGCCACTTCGGCGCCCAACTGATCACCCCCAGCAAGAGCGCACCACCCAAGGCCAGCACGGCACTCAACGTCAGCGCCAACGCGGTGGCGTAGATGGAAAGGCGCAGTGAATGCCGGCCGACAATCCACGGGCACACCAGCAACAGCCAGAAGCCGATCAGGGGTTTGTCCTGATTCAGGTACATGGAAAACGGCACGGCATCGACGGTGAAGCGTTGCGGGGCGATGCCGCGACCGTTGTAGAAACCGGGCAGCCAGTGCATAGCCAGCGCCAGGGCGAGGATGATAAACACGCCATGGCCGATGTAGCGAGCAACGGGAATCTTTTGCTGGCGGACAGCGAAACCGGCGACCAGCAGCAACGCGACCGAGATGCCGGCGAGCCAGCCGAGTTGGCCGTAGGTCAGAGCGAGGGCGTAGCCGAGGGAGAGAAGGGCCAGGTAAGTCCATGGCAGGGCAATCATTGAAAATCCTTGTGTCCGAAGTGTTGCGGGTTGACTCGGTCCCACAGTGGTTTGTGTGGGGCACATACTCGTGAACAATGCCAAATAGGCGCGCAATTATAGGGACGTACGCGCCTGAAACAAAAACACCGCCCTTAAGGCGGTGTCTGTGTCAGCAAGCGGTTACGACGCAATCAACTGCCGCAACACGTAATGCAGAATCCCCCCTGACTTGAAGTATTCCACTTCATTGAGCGTATCGATCCGGCACAGCACCTCGACTTTCTCGCGACTGCCGTCCTCGCGGGTGATGATGAGTGTCAGGTTCATCCGCGGCGTCAGCTCCACGCCGGTCAAACCGAGGATCTCCAGCGTCTCCTTGCCGGTCAGGTTCAGGCTCTTGCGGTTCTGATCCAGCTTGAACTGCAACGGCAGCACGCCCATGCCCACCAGGTTGGAACGGTGAATCCGCTCGAAGCTTTCGGCGATGACCGCTTTAACCCCCAGCAGATTGGTGCCCTTCGCCGCCCAGTCGCGGCTCGAGCCGGTGCCGTATTCTTGCCCGGCGACCACCACCAGCGGTGTGCCCGACGCTTGATAGCGCATGGCCGCGTCATAGATCGGCATCCTTTCCCCAGTCGGGATGTAGATCGTGTTGCCGCCTTCTTCGCCACCGAGCATCTCGTTGCGAATACGGATATTGGCGAAAGTGCCGCGCATCATCACTTCATGATTGCCGCGACGGGAACCATAGGAGTTGAAGTCCCGCGGCTCCACGCCTTTCTCGCGCAGGTAGTGACCGGCCGGGCTGTCCGCCTTGATGTTGCCGGCGGGGGAGATGTGGTCAGTGGTCACCGAGTCGCCCAGCAGCGCAAGGACCCTGGCGCCGGCGACGTCCTTGACCACGGGCGGCGGGCCGCCGATGTCATCGAAGAACGGTGGATGCTGGATGTAAGTCGAATCGTCCTGCCAGACATAGGTCGCTGCTTGCGGCACTTCGATTGCCTGCCATTGCTCGTCGCCGGCAAACACCTCGGCGTATTCCTTGTGGAACATTGCGGTGTTGACCTGACTCACGGCATCGGCAATTTCTTTGGTGCTTGGCCAGATGTCCCGCAGGTACACCGGATTGCCGTCCTTGTCGTTGCCCAGCGGCTCGCTGCTGATGTCGGTCCTAACCGTACCGGCCAACGCATAAGCAACGACCAGCGGCGGGGACGCCAGCCAATTGGTTTTCACCAGCGGATGCACCCGACCTTCAAAGTTACGGTTACCCGACAGCACCGAGGCGACGGTCAGGTCGGCGGCCTGAATGGCTTTTTCGATCGGTTCCGACAAGGGGCCGGAGTTGCCGATGCACGTGGTGCAGCCGTAGCCGACCAAGTCAAAACCCAGCTCATCCAGATACTGGGTCAGCCCGGCGGCCTTGTAGTAGTCGGTGACCACTTTCGAACCGGGGGCCAGCGAGCTCTTGACCCACGGTTTGCGCTTGAGACCTTTCTCCACCGCTTTCTTCGCCACCAGCCCGGCGGCCATCATCACGCTCGGATTGGAGGTGTTGGTGCAAGAGGTGATCGCGGCGATCACCACCGCGCCGTTTTTCAATCGATAGGTTTGACCGTCGTACTCGTAGTCGGCTTCGCCCGCCAGATCGGCATTGCCCACCGCGACGCCACCGCCGCCTTCACTTTCCAGGCGACCGACTTCCTTGCTGGTGGGTTTGAATTGCAGGTCGATGAAGTCACTGAACGCTTGCGCGACATTCGGCAGCGAAACCCGGTCCTGTGGGCGTTTCGGCCCGGCCAGGCTGGCTTCGACGCTGGCCATGTCCAGCGCCAGGGTGTCGGTGAACACCGGTTCCTGGCCCGGCAGACGCCACAGGCCCTGGGCTTTGCTGTAGGCCTCGACCAGTTTCACGGTTGCAAGTGGGCGACCGGACAGGCGCAGATACTCGAGCGTGATGTCGTCGACCGGGAAGAAGCCGCAGGTGGCGCCGTATTCGGGGGCCATGTTGGCGATGGTCGCGCGGTCGGCCAGCGGCAGGTCGGCGAGGCCGTCACCGTAGAACTCAACGAATTTGCCGACCACGCCTTTCTTGCGCAGCATCTGCGTGACGGTCAGCACCAGGTCGGTGGCGGTGATGCCTTCCTTGAGCTTGCCGGTGAGTTTGAAACCGATCACTTCCGGAATCAGCATCGACACCGGTTGCCCGAGCATCGCCGCTTCCGCTTCGATCCCGCCAACGCCCCAGCCGAGCACGCCCAGGCCGTTGATCATGGTGGTGTGGGAGTCAGTGCCGACCAGGGTGTCGGGGAAAGCATAGGTGCGGCCGTCCTCATCCTTGGTCCAGACCGTGCGACCGAGGTATTCCAGGTTGACCTGGTGGCAAATGCCCGTGCCCGGCGGCACCACGCTGAAGTTGTCGAAGGCGCTCTGGCCCCAGCGCAGGAACGCGTAACGTTCACCGTTGCGCTGCATTTCGATGTCGACGTTCTGTTCGAAGGCGCTGGAACTGCCGAATTTGTCGACCATCACCGAGTGGTCGATCACCAGATCCACGGGGGAGAGCGGATTGATGCGCTGCGGGTCACCGCCGGCCTTGGCCATGGCGGCGCGCATGGCGGCCAGGTCGACCACGGCAGGCACGCCGGTAAAGTCTTGCATCAATACCCGGGCGGGACGGTATTGAATTTCGCGGTCGGAGCGACGCTCCTTGAGCCAGGCGGCAATCGCCCGAAGGTCGGCGCCGGTGACGGTTTTTTCATCTTCCCAGCGCAGCAGGTTTTCCAGCAGCACTTTCAACGACATCGGCAGCTTGTCCAGGTCGCCCAGGCTTTTGGCGGCATCCGGCAAGCTGAAATAGTGATAGGTCTTGTCGTCGACTTGTAAGGTTTTAAGGGTTTTCAGGCTATCGAGGGACGGCATTGAAATGACTCCTTTGGGTCCGCACGGCTACGGACTGACGGGACAGACAGAGCCTTTAACCTAGCCCTGTTCATTCGTTAAAGCTAATAACTGGACTCTATGGCCAAGTCCGAGGTTCCGAACTCGGCTATCATGCGCCGGTTTTCGTGACAGGCTTTGCTTCAACGCAAGCCTGGGCATCGCGCAGTGGCTGAATTATTCGCCAACTGCCCAGGAGTAAAGAATGAACACCCTCTTTATGCATTGCCGGCCGGGCTTCGAAAGCGAAGTCTGTTCCGAGATTTCCGAACACGCCGCACGGCTGAACGTGGCCGGTTATGCCAAGGCCAAGACCGCCAGCGCCTGCGCCGAATTCATCTGCACCGAAGAAGACGGCGCCGAGCGCCTGATGCGCGGACAGCGTTTCGCCGAGCTGATCTTCCCGCGCCAGTGGGCGCGCGGGATCTTCATCGATTTGCCGGAAACCGACCGCATCAGCGTGATCCTCGCGCACATGGCGGACTTCCCGCTGTGCGGCAGCCTGTGGCTGGAAATGGTCGACACCAACGATGGCAAGGAGCTGTCGAACTTCTGCAAGAAATTCGAAGGCCACTTACGCAAGGCGCTGATGGCGGCCGGCAAATTGGTCGAGGATGCACACAAGCCGCGCCTGCTGTTGACCTTCAAAAGCGGCCGCGAAGTATTCATGGGCCTGGCCGAATCCAACAACTCGGCGATGTGGCCGATGGGCATTCCGCGTCTGAAGTTCCCGCGTGAAGCGCCAAGCCGTTCGACGCTGAAGCTGGAAGAGGCGTGGCACCACTTCATCCCCCGCGATCAGTGGGATGAGCGCTTGCACAGCGACATGACCGGCGTCGACCTCGGTGCCGCCCCCGGCGGCTGGACCTGGCAACTGGTCAACCGTGGCATGTTGGTGACTGCGATCGACAACGGTCCGATGGCCGAAAGCCTGATGGACACCGGTCTGGTGCAGCACTTGATGGCCGACGGTTTCACCTTCAAGCCCAAGCAGCCGGTGGACTGGATGGTCTGCGACATCGTCGAGAAACCGGCGCGCAACGCCGCGATGCTGGAAGAATGGATTGGCGAGGGACATTGCCGCGAGGCGGTGGTCAACCTGAAACTGCCGATGAAACAGCGTTACGCCGAAGTGAAACGCTTGCTGGAGCGTATTGCCGACGGGTTCAAGGAGCGCGGCATTCGGGTCGAGATCGGCTGCAAGCAGCTGTATCACGACCGTGAAGAAGTGACCTGCCATTTGCGCCGACTCGATGTGAAGAAACCCAAGTCCCGTTGATTTTGTGCACTGATCGTTCCCACGCTCTGCGTGGGAATGCATCCCGTGACGCTCTGCGTCACATCCAAAGGCGGAACGCGGAGCGTCCCCGGCGGCATTCCCACGCAGAGCGTGGGAACGATCAGCGGTGTATGCCACAGATGACGTTTATCCCGGCAATGCGCGACAATGTCGGCCAGTTTCAGGAGTGAATCATGAGTGAAATGATTGATACGCCGGTAGACGGCACCCTCGACGCCACCGGCCTCAACTGCCCGGAACCAGTCATGATGCTGCACCAGCACATCCGTGACCTGGCGCCCGGCGGCCTGCTCAAGGTGATCGCGACCGATCCCTCGACCCGTCGCGATATTCCCAAGTTCTGCGTGTTTCTCGACCACGAGCTGGTCGCGCAGCACGAAGAGGCAGGCACCTACCTCTACTGGATCCGCAAGAAACTTGCTTAACCCGCCGAATGACTGATGCGGATCCGCTTGCGTGCACTGCGCGTCAGGCGGATCGACAGCATCAGCGCCGCGCAGCTCAGACCCACGATCAAACCCTGCCACAGCCCGCTCGGGCCGCTTGGCGTGCCGAACCAGTCGGTCAGGCCCAAGGCGTATCCCACCGGCAAACCGATGCCCCAATAGGCGAACAGGGTCAGGATCATCGTCACCCGAGTGTCCTGATAGCCGCGCAGTGCGCCGGCCGCGGTGACCTGGATCGCGTCGGAAAACTGGAACAGCGCCGAATACACAATCAACATCGCCGCCACGCGTATGACCGTCGGGTCAGCGGTGTAGATCGTTGCGATGTGCTCGCGCAGCAATAGCATCATGCTCGCCGAAATACAGGCATAAGCCAGCGCCGTGCCCATGCCGACACCCGCAGCGAAGCGGGCTTCACGCGGCTCCTGACGACCGAGTGCCTGGCCGACGCGCACGGTTACGGCCATGCCAAGGGAGTAAGGAATCATGAACACCAGCGAGCTGAAGTTCAGTGCGATCTGATGTCCGGCCACCACGGTGGCGCCGAGGCTGCCGATCAGCAGGGCGATCACGGCGAAGATGCTCGACTCGGCGAACACCGCGATGCCGATCGGCAGGCCGATACCGAGCAGGCGTTTGATCACCGACCATTGCGGCCAGTCGAAACGGCTGAACAACTGACTCGACTGGTAGGCCGGTGCCCAGCGCTCCCAGCCGGCCATGCCCAGCGCCATCACCCACATCACGATCGCCGTAGCCCAGCCGCAACCGACGCCGCCCATGGCCGGCACACCGAAATGGCCATAAATGAAGATGTAGTTCAGCGGAATGTTCAGCGCCAACCCGCACAGGCCGAGGACCATCGCCGGACGCGTTCGGCCCAGGCCATCACTGAAACAACGCAACACATGATAGAGGGCGACGGCGGGCAGACCACTGGCGATGCCGTGCAGGTACTGCATGCACGGGCCGATCAGCTCGGGATCAACCTTCATCAAGTGCAGAATCGGCTCGGCGCTGAACAGCATGCCGGTCGCCATCAAACCCACCACCAACGCCAGCCACAGTGCCTGACGCACAATCGGGCCGATCTCGCTGTGGGTGCCGGCACCGAAGCGCTGGGCGACTTTCGGGGTCGTGGCCAGCAAGGTGCCGGTCATCAACAGGAACACCGGCACCCAGATCGAGTTGCCGAGCGCCACGGCCGCCAGGTCGTGCGGGCCGACCCGACCCGCCATCACCGCATCGACGAAGCCCATGGCGGTGGTCGCCAGTTGCGCGATCATGATCGGCAGCGCCAGGCCGAGCAGGTTTTTCAGCTCCAGGCGAACCCGGGCCGGGCGGGTGAGGGAAGTAGCGGCGGGGCGGTCAGTCACGGAATTCAAGGGCGAAACGTCCAAAGAGTTTGAGGCACGAGGCGGCGCATTCTACGCCTTGACGCAGTGGTCAGGAAAAGTGCTGTGTTAGCTATTTGTAATCGGTTTTCGAACGTAGCGACATTCCCTGTGGAGCACAACTTTGTAGCCGCTGGCGAAGCCTGCATTCGGCTGCGTAGCAGTCGCGAGGCCTGAGCATGCGGTTTTCCTGAATCACCGCAGCGTCTGATTCCACGACTGCTTCGCAGCCGAACGCAGGCTCGCCAGCTGCTACAGAGGGCGCGCAATGCCCGCTGGCCCACTACAGTCATCTCCGCCTACACTGCCAACCCGCCAAAGGAGCCTGCCATGCTGATTGTTGCCGACGAAAATATCCCGCTGCTCGATGCCTTCTTCGAAGGTTTCGGCGAAATCCGCCGGGTGCCGGGACGTTCCATCGACCGCGCCACCGTCGAGCAGGCCGATGTGCTGCTGGTGCGTTCGGTGACCAACGTCAATCGAGCGTTGCTCGAAGGCAGCAAGGTGCGCTTTGTCGGCACCTGCACCATCGGCACGGATCACCTGGATCTGGATTACTTCCAGCAGGCCGGCATCACCTGGTCCAGCGCACCCGGGTGCAACGCCCGGGGCGTGGTCGACTATGTGCTCGGCAGTCTGCTGACCCTGGCCGAAATCGAAGGCGCTGACCTGACTCAGCGCACTTACGGCGTCGTCGGTGCCGGCGAAGTGGGCGGCCGATTGGTCAAGGTCTTGAAAGGTCTGGGCTGGAACGTGCGGGTGTGTGATCCGCCACGGCAAGCGGCAGAAGGTGGCGATTACGTCAGCCTCGAGCAGATCATCGAGCAGTGCGATGTCATCAGTCTGCACACCCCTTTGAAGAAACACGGCTCACAGTCGACCTGGCATCTGTTCGATAAAAATCGCCTGAACCAACTCAAGCCTGGCACCTGGCTGATCAACGCCAGTCGCGGCCCGGTGGTGGACAACGCCGCCCTGCGCCAGGTGTTGTTGCAGCGCGAAGACTTGCAAGCGGTGCTCGACGTTTGGGAGGGCGAGCCTGAAGTCGATGTGCCGTTGGCGGAACTCTGCGTGCTGGCGACGCCGCACATCGCCGGTTATAGCCTCGATGGCAAACAACGGGGGACAGCACAGATCTATCAGGCGTTTTGCGAATTCATCGGGCAACCGGCCCAGGTCAGCTTGAGCGATCTGCTGCCGGCGCCGTGGTTGTCGCACGTGACCCTTCACGCTGACAGCGATCCGGCCTGGGCACTGGCGATGTTGTGCCGCGGCGTGTACGACCCGCGCCGGGACGATGCGGATTTCCGTCGCAGCCTTGTAGGCAACGTGAGTGAGCAGCGTGCGGCGTTTGATGCGTTGCGCAAGCATTATCCTTCGCGCAGGGAGATTGATGGGTTGCAAGTGCGGATTGAGGGGGATTCGCCGGAGTTGCTGAAGATTGTGGCGGCATTGGGTGCGGCGGCTGTCTAGAGATCGAGCTGGCCCTTTCGCGGGCAAGCCTCGCTCCTACAGGATTTGGGCGTTCGCTAAATAGGCGGACGACGCAAAACATGTGGGAGCGTGGCTTGTCCGCGAATGGCCGCACCGCAATTCCCGGATAAGCACCCATAAAAAACCCGGCCATCAGGGCCGGGTCAAGAAGACGGTGGCTATATCACTTTTGTTCGGCAGGCTCGACCAACAACTTTTCCAGTTCGCAGCAAGCGTCCTGGATCATGCCTTCAGTGATCGGTACTTCGCGCCCTTCCTTATCAATAATTGAGCAACCCAGAGACTGGTTTGGCTGCGTGCGGATCACTTCAATCTTGTCTTCGCTGCTGTTTTGCAAGGACATGGCCTGTCTCCTCATCAGGTTGTGTGCCTACTTTAAAACCGCCAGGTGACCGGGCTGTGACAACTCCCTGCGATCTTTCCAAGGCGGCAACATCAGTCCACCAGAAATACCGCGGTGTTGCCACCCGGACTTTAGACCAATAGCGTCTAGGCGCTAGTCGTTGTGGTCATAATTAACCTGACTCATTGTGATTTACAGAGTTCCACCCCACTTAAGCGGTATAGGCTGGCCCCATCAATTGCGTACTGGATAACCCGATGCTCTCTGCCCGTCACCGCCGCGCGATTCGCCTGACCAGCCGTTTTCTTGCCCCTTATCGCTGGCCGGCCCTTGGCGCCTTGCTCGCGCTGATCATCACCGCCGGCATCACCTTGTCGATGGGGCAGGGCATTCGCTTGCTGGTGGATCAGGGTTTCATGACTCAGTCGGCGCATTTGCTCAACCAGACCATCGGCCTGTTCATGGTGCTGGTGGTCGGGCTGGCGATTGGCACCTTTGCGCGCTTTTATTTGGTGTCGTGGATTGGCGAACGTGTGGTCGCGGACATCCGCAAGCAAGTATTCAACCACCTGGTTTATCTGCATCCGGGTTTCTATGAAGACAATCGCAGCTCCGAGATCCAGTCACGACTGACTGCCGACACCACGTTGCTGCAATCAGTGATCGGCTCTTCGTTGTCGCTGTTCCTGCGCAATTTGCTGATGGTGATCGGCGGGATCGTCTTGCTGTTTATCACCAACCCCAAACTCACCAGCATCGTGGTCGTGGCGTTGCCGCTGGTGATCGCGCCGATCCTGATTTTCGGCCGTCGAGTACGCAGCCTGTCGCGCCTGAGTCAGGACCGGATTGCCGACATTGGCAGCTACGTCTCCGAGACCCTCGGCCAGATCAAAACCGTGCAGGCCTACAACCATCAGGTCCAGGACGAGCAACGCTTCGCCGTGACCGTGGAGGAGGCGTTCAACACGGCGCGCAAACGCATTTTCCAACGGGCCTGGCTGATTACGCTGGTGATCGTGCTGGTGCTCGGTGCGGTGGGCGTGATGTTGTGGGTTGGCGGCATGGACGTAATCGCCGGACGGATCTCGGCAGGTGAGCTGGCGGCCTTCGTCTTCTACAGCCTGATCGTCGGCAGCGCCTTCGGCACGTTGAGCGAAGTGATCGGCGAGTTGCAGCGCGCGGCGGGCGCCGCCGAGCGGATTGCCGAATTGCTGCGCTCGGAAAACATCATCCAGCCGCCCACCTCAGGTTTGGTCACCTTGCCTGATCGGGTGGAAGGCAATCTGATATTGCACGATGTGCGCTTTTCCTACCCGTCGCGGCCGGAAAGCTATGCCGTCGATGGCTTGAATCTGGCCATCAAAGCGGGCGAAACCCTCGCTTTGGTCGGGCCGTCCGGTGCCGGTAAATCCACCGTGTATGACCTGCTGCTGCGTTTTTACGATCCCGCCTCCGGACAGATCCTGCTGGATGGCGTGCCACTGACCCAACTAGATCCTCTCGACCTGCGTCGCTGCTTTGCTTTGGTTTCGCAAAACCCGGCACTATTCTTCGGCAGCATCGAAGAGAACATCCGCTACGGCAACCCGACGGCGACCCTGGCCCAGGTCCAGGAAGCGGCGAAAATCGCCTACGCCCACGACTTCATTGAGCAAATGCCCAACGGCTACCAGACCCATCTGGGCGATGGCGGCCTCGGGTTGTCCGGCGGCCAGCGCCAACGCCTGGCCATCGCACGGGCGCTGTTGGTGGACGCGCCGATCCTGTTGCTGGACGAAGCCACCAGCGCCCTCGACGCCCAAAGCGAACACCTGATCCAGCAAGCCCTGCCGAGCCTGATGAAAAACCGCACCACCCTGGTCATCGCTCACCGCTTGGCCACGGTAAAAAATGCCGACCGGATCGCGGTGATGGACCAAGGAAAACTGGTGGCGGTAGGGACGCATCAGGAGTTGATTGCAAGTAACGCGCTGTATGCGCGGTTGGCGGCGTTGCAGTTTAGTGATGGGCACGAAGCGGCATGAATGAGAGCTGCTGAATGCGATCGGGTTCGGGCATTATGTCGACCTCAGTTGCGAGCCTGGATGAGGATATGAGCCGTTATCAACCACCGTTGACCCTGACCACCCGAATGCTGGCGTTGATCGCCGGGGTCAGCGAACAAATCGGTCAGCTAACGGCTGTGGAAGAACGCCTGCAGACACCTCAACTGCGTCGTAGCAATCGAATTCGCACGATTCAGGCTTCCTTGGCGATCGAGAACAACACGCTTAGTATCGAGCAGGTGACCGCCGTTCTGGCTGGGCGACGAGTACTTGGCCTGCCACGAGAAATCCAGGAAGTGCGTAACGCTTTTGCGGCGTATGAAGCCATGCCTGAGTGGCGGTCGAGCAACCGGGCCGATCTGCTACGGGGCCCAAAGCGAACCTGCGACCGACCAAGTAACCGACCAAGTAACGAAACTGCTCATTGCTCTGCGTGGAGGCGCTCCACTCAAGGTTAACGAGCTGATGACTGAGGTCGGGCTAGCTCACAAGGCGACCTTTCGGGCTAACTATCTCAAGCCTGCATTGGCTGTCGGCTTGATTGAAATGACTGACCCTGATTCCCCCCGCAGTCCAGTTCAAAGGTATCGCCTGACCGAGCTTGGCGAACGAACGGCTGCGCGGTACTGATCAACGTTTGAACATCATAAAAAATGCCCGCATTTTTCAATGCGGGCATTTTTTTAGAGCGTCAAACCAATTTCACTGATCATCAAAGTACCGCTCATGCCAATCCACCAGCGGCTGTGGCGAGTTGAGTTTCTGGCCGTAGATCACCGAGTACGACAACACGTTCTGCACATACTGACGGGTTTCGTCGAACGGAATGCTTTCCACCCACACGTCGAAGCTCAGGTGATCCGCACCGCGCAGCCACTGGCGAACACGGCCGGGGCCGGCGTTGTAGGCGGCGGAAGCGAGTACGCGGTTTCCGTTGAACTGACTGTGGACCTGGCTCAGGTAAGCGGCGCCGAGCTGAATGTTTTTGTCCGGATCGAACACTTGCTGCGGTGAGGCCAGCGGGATGCTGAACTTGCGCGCGGTTTCCTTGGCAGTGCCGGGCATCAGTTGCATCAGGCCGCTGGCGCCGACGCCGGAGCGGGCGTCGGCCATGAAGGCACTTTCCTGACGGGTGATCGCGAACACCCAGCTCGAATGCAGGCCACGCACCTTGGCTTCGCGCACCAGGGTTTCGCGGTGGGCCATCGGGAAGCGGATATCCAGGTCGTCCCAGTACTTCGCCTGACTGATGGTGCGGATCGCCGGGAAATACCATTTCAGATCGTAGGCCAGTTTCGCCTGGGCGACCATTTCGTCACGGCTGAAATGCCGGCTGACGTGGTACCACTCGCGGCGACCGTCGACGATCTGCCCGCGGGCGTGGAACTCAAGGGCGCGACGCACACCTGGCGTGTTGCGCACCTTGTTGATCAGCGCCTGGCTCAGGACCAGCGGTTTGTTGACCAGCGAATAAGGGGATTGCGAACGATCGGCCGCAAGGAAACCGTAGAAATCCCGCTCGCGGGCGAGGTTCTTGTAGAGCGTCTGCGCTTCCGGGTTTTGCGGCTGCGCCAGTTCCAGGCTGCGGGCCTGCCAGTAGCGCCAGCGGTTGGTGGTCGCCAGGTCCTGCGGCAAGCGGCGAGTCAGCTCATAGGCATCGTCCCAGCGGGCCAGCCGTAACAGCAAACGCAAACGCCATTCGGACACGGTGTTGTCGCGCAGTTCCGGGTCGTACCGGGTCATCATGTCCAGCGCGCGAGGGTCGAAACGTTTGGCGAGGGTCAACCCGATTTCGCGGGCGATGGCCACTTTTTCATCGCGGGAAAAGTGCATGCTGCTGGCATAGCCGTCGAGCAGGTCCATGGCCTTGTCGGGGTCCTGGCGGGCCAGGCGGCGCAGGCCGAGGCTGACCACGTCGGACATCGGTTCGTCGGCCGGAGTAAAGCGCGATGGCTGGTTCAGCAATTCAGGTTTTTGCGCCACATCCACCAGCAAACGACCGCGAGGGGCGAGGGTGCTCAGGCCGTTGACCAGGCTGTTGGCCAGCGGATAGTTGCGCGCCTGGGCGGCGAGCTTGACGCGCTCCCAGCGTTTTTGCTCGGTCAGTTGACCTTCGGCGGCCCATTGTCCGAACAGCGCGTCGCAGGCGGCGGGTTGGGATTTGCCGGTCAGCCAGAGTTTATTGGCGTTGGCGTAGCCTTCGGTTTTCTGGTTATGACCGATCTGGTACTGCGCGTTCAGGCAGTCCAGTTCGGTGAAATTCAGCTTGGGGTCGTAGTACTTGACGAAGGTCGCCCAGTCGCCGCGCTCCGCCAGCCAGCGCAACCAGCGCAACTTCATCCAGTTGGCCTGGGGCAGGTCACCGTGTTCGGCGAGGAATTTTTCGATCTCTGCATTGCTGGCGGATTTCAGTCGCGCAGTCAGCTCGTCGTAGGCCAAGTACGGCTCCAGCGGATAATCGCTGAGGGCCTGGCTATAACGAAAGTAAGGGCCGGTATCGCCCTTGGCCAGGGCTCGCTTGGCCTCATCGTAATATTGACGCTGGGTGGACAGGTCCACCGCCTGGGCGGTTTGAACGGCAGTGGCAGAAAGAAGCAAACAAGATAAAAGACTGAAAAGGCGACTGCGCATGAGACGTCCGGGCAGAGAAATCACGACAAGTGCAGGCTTAACCTGCACTGAATTGTCTGTAGCTTAGCCTTTTGCCAGCAACGGGCGAAAGCTTTGCCGCCCTCTCTGCACAAGTTCGCAACAATTGTCATGCAGAGTGCTTCGACATTGAAATTGCCGGCCTTCTGAAGCCTCAAGTCAGGTAGAATGCGCGCCCGGTTTTTGGAGAAGCTCATGACCCTGCTCAAATTCAGCGATGTGTCCCTTGCTTTCGGCGCTATGCCGTTGTTGGACAAGGTGTCCTGGCAGATCGCCCGTGGTGAGCGGGTGTGCATCATCGGCCGCAACGGCACTGGCAAGTCCAGCATGATGAAGCTCGTCAAGGGCGACCAGAAGCCCGACGAAGGCTCCGTTTGGCGTGCACCCGGCCTCAAGATTGGCGAATTGCCGCAAGAATTGCCGGTAGCCGACGAGCGGACCGTGTTCGACGTCGTGGCTGAAGGCCTGGACGGTGTCGGCGAGCTGCTCGCGCAGTATCACCACCTGAGCCAGAACATCGTCACCGACGCCGACCTGGACAAGCTGATGCATGTCCAGCATGACCTCGAAGCCCGCGATGGCTGGCGTTTGCAGCAACTGGTCGACAGCACCTTGAGCCGTCTGCAGTTGCCGGCCGACAAGACCCTCGCCGAATTGTCCGGCGGCTGGCGCCGTCGCGTCCTGCTGGCCCAGGCCCTGGTTTCCGAACCGGATCTGCTGCTGCTCGACGAACCGACCAACCACCTGGACATCGGTGCAATCGCCTGGCTCGAAGAAGCACTGAAGGATTTCCAGGGCGCCGTGCTGTTTATCACGCACGACCGTTCCTTCCTGCAAAACCTCGCGACGCGCATTCTGGAGCTGGACCGTGGTGGTCTGATCGACTGGAACGGCGACTACGCCAGCTTCCTGGTGCACAAGGAAGCCTCCCTGGCCGCTGAAGAAACCGCCAACGCGCTGTTCGACAAGAAACTGGCCCAGGAAGAAGTCTGGATCCGCCAGGGCATCAAGGCCCGTCGCACCCGTAACGAAGGCCGTGTACGCGCATTGAAAGCCCTGCGCGTCGAGCGCAGCGAACGTCGCGAGCGCACCGGCAAGGCCAACATTCAGTTGGACACCGCTGACAAATCCGGCAAGCAGGTGATGGTCCTCGAGAACGTGAGCTTCGCTCACCCGGGTGGCCCGTTCCTGATCAAGGATTTCTCGATGGTCCTGACGCGCGGCGACCGTATCGGCCTGCTGGGTGCCAACGGTACCGGCAAGACCACCCTGTTGAAGCTAATGCTCAGCGGTCTGCAACCGACCAGCGGTACAGTGGAAGAGGGGACGCGCATCGACGTGGCGTACTTCGACCAATTGCGCCATCAACTGGACCTGGAAAAGACCGTGATCGACAACGTGGCCGAAGGTCGCGACTTCATCGATATCGATGGTCAGAGCCGTCACGTGCTGAGCTACCTCGGCGACTTCCTGTTCAGTCCGCAGCGTGCCCGCACGCCGGTCAAGGCGCTGTCGGGTGGTGAGCGTGCGCGTCTGTTGCTGGCGAAACTGTTCAGCAAACCGGCGAACCTGCTGGTCCTCGACGAACCGACCAACGACCTCGACGTCGAAACGCTCGAGCTGCTGGAAGAGGTCTTGCTGACCTTCAACGGTACCGTGCTGATGGTCAGCCACGACCGGGCATTCCTCGACAACGTGGTCACCAGCACTCTGGTCTTCGAAGGTGAAGGCAAGGTGCGCGAATACGTCGGTGGTTACCAGGACTGGCTGCGTCAGGGCGGTTCGCCGCGCCTGCTGGGCGTGACCGAGAGCAAGTCCGGCAAGGCCGATCTGACCTCTGCGGTCGTGACGGCGGAAGCGGCACCGGTTGCTGCGACAGTCGAAGCGCCGGTGGCGAAGAAGAAGCTCAGCTACAAGTTGCAGCGTGAGCTGGAAATGTTGCCGGCCCAGATCGAAGCCATGGAACAGCAGATCGCTGCCGTCGAGGCCCAGATGGCCGATGCCGGTTTCTATCAGCGTCCTGCGGCCGAGACCGCTGCCGTGATCGCTCAGCTTGAGCAGTTGCAGGCTGAACTCGACGTGATGGTCGAGCGTTGGGCCGAGCTGGATGCCTGATTGATCCTGTAATAAAAAAGCCCGGCGTTCAGTGATGAGCGCCGGGCTTTTCATATGGAATGCGATCTACGGGTCGACAAAGATTACTGTGGGAGCGAGCTTGCTCGCGATGGCGGTCTGTCAGCCAACACTGATATCGACTGATAGGGCCTCATCGCGAGCAAGCTCGCTCCCACAGGGGCGCAGTGTTTCAGCTTTTGATCAGGCGCACCGCGAGCACATCGCATGGCGCACCGTGCAGTACATCATTGGCCGTCGAGCCCAGCAGCAATGCCAGGCCGTGTCGGCCATGGCTGCCCACCACGATCAGGTCGCAGGTTTGTTCCTTGGCCAGGTGGTGGATCTCCTGGCGTGGCTGGCCGTAGGTCAGGTGGCTGTATTCTTTGGAGAGCTCCGGATACTTCACGATCAGTCGGTCCAGGCGTTCCTTGGCCTGATCGAACTGCTGCTGTTGCAGTTGTGACAGGTCCATGGGGACATCGCCGCCGAAGGCCATCGCCATCGGTTCGACGATATGGACCAGGGATAATTTCGCGCCATTGCTCACTGAAAGCTCGCGAGCACGGTGGATTACAGGGTCGCACTCTTCGGTTAGATCTACAGCGACCAGAATGTGGTTGTAGGGCATGAGGTGCTCCTCCTGAGGATTGCAATATTGGTAAGTATGGCTGGTTTCAAGCGCAATGGTTTCAAAGTGACTCAAAGCGCCCATCAAGAATCGGGAGTACAGATATGACGGTCTGGATAGTGGTGTCAATCCTGCTGGTGGTACTGAGTCCGCTGGCATGGTTGCGACCGTCCCGTGGACAGAGCGGACGCATGGCCCTGCGCATGGAGGCGCGGCGTATCGGCCTGGCCATGCAGCTTGCGCCCCAGGAGTGGCCGCACTGGCTGAGCCAGGAGCCGCCGAGCCCTTGCGCTCAGTATCATCGGCCGCGTCGTGGCAATCAGCCGGCGTGCTGGAGTTACTGGCAAAAGTCGCCGGGTGTGTGGGTGAACCAGTGGCAGGAGGTTTGCGAAGATCGTGCGCTGCTCAATCATTTCGAAAAATTGCCAGCCAACGTCTACAAGGTTGAAGCTGACAAACAGATGATCACTCTGTATTGGGGCGAGAAGGGCGAAGCGACGGTGTTGCAGGACATCGATGGGGTGCTGAAAGCGCTGGCATGACTCACGGACATTTCGCGCTGCAATGGTGCGAAACCTCCGACAGACAGGCAATAAAAAGCCCGACATCATCATCGGGCCGGGGTTGGCCAGGCAGGCCGGTAATTCTTTGTGCCGCTGATCTTACGCCGGGCGTTCACCAAAAGTGTTCAATATTTTTTCCTCAGGTTCCCGCCAGCGTAGCCTTTTAAACAAAGGCTGCAGCGAATTAGGGCGACTTTTCTAACTATTGATCCTATGAATGGCTTCACATGCAGATGCGTGTTGAAGATCTTCGCAGTACGGAAGTGACCGCAAAGTCGCGTTTCAACCAGCATTTTGGGCGATTGACAATTGTCGGAAATTCCGTGAAGGTGGCGTACCCAAATCAAACGGGCGTATGAATTGAGCGTTTGTATTTCAGACCGCTCCTACAGAATCCCGACTATCGCGTTGGCGGGTGTGCCGGGTGGATTGGCGTTAGCATCGACGATAAGCGTCCTGCCGAGCCATTCGCCTGCGTCCGACGTGTACTGTTCAGCTTCCATATCGTGGAGATCAGTTGATGATTTACGAAGGTAAAGCCATCACGGTTAAGGCTCTTGAAAGTGGCATCGTCGAATTGAAATTCGACCTCAAGGGTGAGTCCGACAACAAGTTCAACCGTCTAACCCTGAACGAACTGCGTCAGGCCGTAGACACCATCAAGGCAGATGCTTCGATCAAGGGTGTGATCGTCAGCAGTGGCAAGGACGTCTTCATCGTCGGCGCCGACATCACCGAATTTGTCGAGAACTTCAAGCTGCCTGATGCAGAGCTTGTTGCTGGCAACCTGGAAGCCAACAAGATTTTCAGCGATTTCGAAGACCTCAACGTCCCGACTGTCGCCGCGATCAACGGCATCGCTCTGGGTGGCGGTCTGGAAATGTGCCTGGCGGCGGACTACCGCGTCATGTCCACCAAGGCCAAGATCGGTCTGCCGGAAGTCAAACTGGGCATCTACCCGGGCTTCGGCGGTACCGTGCGTCTGCCGCGCCTGATCGGTGCCGACAACGCCATCGAGTGGATTGCCGCCGGCAAGGAAAACCGTCCTGAAGACGCGCTGAAAGTCGGCGCCGTCGATGCAGTGGTTGCCCCTGAGAAATTGCAGGAAGCGGCCCTGGAGCTGATCAAGCGCGCCATCTCCGGCGAGTTTGACTACAAGGCCAAGCGTCAGCCGAAGCTGGAAAAGCTGAAACTGAACGCCATCGAACAAATGATGGCTTTCGAAACCGCCAAAGGTTTCGTGGCTGGTCAAGCCGGTCCGAACTACCCGGCACCGGTCGAAGCGATCAAGACCATCCAGAAAGCCGCGAACTTCGGTCGTGACAAGGCGCTGGAAATCGAAGCCGCCGGTTTCGTCAAACTGGCCAAGACCTCTGCCGCGCAGAGCTTGATCGGTCTGTTCCTGAACGTTCTTTTACTGAAGTAAAAGGCAAAGGCCTAATACGAATTCTCCTTTGATTTGATGGTTTGCGGTTTATTT
>NZ_JBIWAF010000006.1:0-28385 GCF_044759925.1 Pseudomonas sp. NPDC099000 | reverse complement strand
GCTCTGGTCCACCACGATCAGCCACACCCCCCCAACGCCAAGCCCAACGACGCAATCGCCACCCACGAGCAGCACGCCGCTGTATTGGGCGCCGGCATCATGGGTGGCGGTATCGCTTATCAGTCGGCCTCCAAAGGTACGCCGATCCTGATGAAGGACATCAACGAGCACGGTATCGAACAAGGCCTGGCTGAAGCCGCCAAGCTGCTGGTCGGCCGCGTTGATAAAGGTCGCATGACCCCGGCGAAAATGGCTGAAGTGCTCAACGGCATTCGTCCGACCCTGTCCTACGGTGATTTTGGTCACGTTGACCTGGTTGTCGAAGCAGTCGTCGAGAACCCGAAGGTCAAGCAAGCCGTTCTGGCCGAAGTCGAAGACAAGGTCAAAGAGGACACCATCCTCGCGTCCAACACCTCGACCATTTCCATCACCTTGCTGGCCAAAGCCCTCAAGCGTCCGGAAAACTTCGTCGGCATGCACTTCTTCAACCCGGTGCACATGATGCCGCTGGTTGAAGTGATTCGTGGCGAGAAATCCAGTGAGCTGGCCGTGGCCACCACCGTTGCCTACGCCAAGAAAATGGGCAAGAACCCGATCGTCGTCAATGACTGCCCGGGCTTCCTGGTCAACCGCGTCCTGTTCCCGTACTTCGGCGGTTTCGCCAAGCTGGTCAGCGCCGGTGTGGACTTCGTCCGTATCGACAAGATCATGGAAAAATTCGGCTGGCCAATGGGCCCGGCGTACCTGATGGACGTGGTCGGCATCGACACTGGCCACCACGGTCGTGACGTGATGGCTGAAGGTTTCCCGGACCGCATGAAAGACGACCGCCGTTCGGCTGTCGACGTGCTCTACGAAGCCAAGCGCCTGGGCCAGAAGAATGGCAAGGGTTTCTACGCTTACGAGACCGACAAGAAAGGCAAGCAGAAGAAAGTAGCCGATCCGTCGGTGCTGGAAGTGCTCAAGCCGATCGTTTACGAGCAGCGCGAAGTCACTGACGAAGACATCATCAACTGGATGATGATCCCGCTGTGCCTGGAAACCGTGCGTTGCCTGGAAGACGGCATTGTCGAAACTGCCGCCGAAGCCGACATGGGCCTGGTCTACGGTATTGGTTTCCCTCCATTCCGTGGCGGTGCGCTGCGCTACATCGATTCGATCGGTGTTGCCGAGTTCGTTGCCCTGGCTGACCAGTACGCTGATTTGGGCGCGCTGTACCACCCGACCGCAAAACTGCGTGAAATGGCCAAAACCGGCCAACGGTTCTTCGGTTAAGCGTCCCAACACTTGAGCGAGAGTGAAATTTTATGAGCTTGAATCCAAGAGACGTCGTGATTGTCGACTTCGGTCGTACTCCGATGGGCCGCTCCAAGGGCGGCATGCACCGCAACACCCGCGCCGAAGACATGTCGGCGCACCTGATCAGCAAACTGCTGGAACGCAACGTCAAGGTTGATCCGAACGAAGTCGAAGACGTGATCTGGGGCTGCGTAAACCAGACCCTGGAGCAGGGCTGGAACATCGCGCGCATGGCGTCCCTGATGACGCAGATCCCGCACACTGCTGCCGGCCAGACCGTCAGCCGTCTGTGTGGTTCGTCGATGAGCGCGCTGCACACTGCCGCACAAGCGATCATGACCGGCAACGGTGACGTGTTCGTCGTCGGCGGCGTCGAGCACATGGGCCACGTAAGCATGATGCACGGTGTCGATCCGAACCCGCACATGTCGCTGTACGCGGCAAAAGCTTCGGGCATGATGGGCCTGACCGCTGAAATGCTGGGTAAAATGCACGGCATCACTCGCGAACAACAGGACGCTTTCGGCGTGCGCTCCCACCAGCTCGCCCACAAGGCGACCCTGGAAGGCAAGTTCAAAGACGAAATCATCCCGATGCAGGGCTACGATGAGAACGGTTTCCTGAAACTGTTCGACTACGACGAAACCATTCGTCCGGAAACTACCCTGGAAAGCCTGGCGGCTCTGAAGCCGGCGTTTAACCCGAAGGGCGGCACCGTGACTGCTGGTACTTCGTCGCAGATCACCGACGGTGCTTCGTGCATGATCGTGATGTCGGCGCAGCGTGCACAGGACCTGGGCATCCAGCCGCTGGCGGTTATCCGCTCGATGGCAGTGGCAGGTGTGGACCCGGCAATCATGGGCTATGGTCCAGTACCGGCCACTCAGAAAGCACTGAAACGTGCGGGCCTTGGCATTAACGATATCGACTTCTTCGAGCTCAACGAAGCTTTCGCCGCACAGGCTCTGCCAGTGCTGAAAGATCTGAAAGTGCTCGACAAGATGAACGAGAAGGTTAACCTGCACGGCGGCGCGATCGCCCTGGGTCACCCGTTCGGTTGCTCCGGTGCCCGTATCTCCGGCACTCTGCTGAACGTGATGAAGCAGAATGGCGGCACCTTCGGGGTAGCCACCATGTGCATTGGTCTCGGCCAAGGCATCTCCACCGTCTTCGAACGCGTTTAAGCGTTTCGTTGATGGAAGCCGGGGCCAAGTGCCCCGGTTTTTGTTTTTCTGAATTTATTTTTTGTTTTTATTTTTAAAAGATTTGAGTGAGGGCCAAACCATGCCGATACAACCTGGGCTCTACCAGCATTACAAAGGTCCGCAGTACCGCGTATTCAGCATTGCGCGGCATTCGGAAACCGAAGAAGAAGTGGTCTTCTACCAAGCCCTGTATGGCGATTACGGCTTTTGGGTGCGTCCCTTGAGCATGTTCCTGGAGTCGGTCGAGGTTGACGGCGAACAGGTGCCACGCTTTGCTTTGGTGCAAGCCGAACCGAGCCTTTTTTCCAAGCCATAAGCTGAGTGCGCGCAGGACCCTGTGCTTGACCTCACCTTGTAGCCACTATATATAGCGGTGCCGCGTCAGGCGCCAACCGCCTTTCACTTCTAGAATTCAGGAATTTTCTGATCCATGGGCAAATCGCTGGTCATTGTGGAATCCCCGGCTAAGGCCAAGACCATCAACAAGTATCTGGGTAACCAATACGTGGTGAAGTCGAGTATCGGCCATATCCGAGACCTGCCCACCAGCGGTTCGGCTAGCGCCAGCAAAGAGCCAGCCGCCAAGCGCGGCAAGGCCGCCGCAGGTGAAGGTCCGGTGCTCACGCCGAAAGAGAAAGCGCGCAAGCAGCTGGTCTCGCGCATGGGTGTCGATCCCGATCATGGCTGGAAAGCCAAGTACGAGATCCTCCCGGGCAAGGAAAAGGTCATCGAAGAGCTGCGCCGGCTCGCCAAAGATGCTGACACCATCTATCTCGCAACCGACTTGGATCGCGAGGGGGAAGCCATTGCCTGGCACCTGCGCGAAGCCATCGGTGGTGACGACAGCCGCTACAAGCGCGTGGTGTTCAACGAAATCACCAAGAAAGCGATCCAGGAAGCCTTCTCCAAACCGGGCGAACTGGACATTGACCGTGTCAACGCACAACAGGCGCGTCGTTTCCTCGACCGCGTGGTGGGTTACATGGTTTCGCCGCTGCTGTGGGCCAAGGTTGCCCGTGGCCTGTCTGCCGGTCGCGTGCAATCGGTTGCCGTGAAGCTGGTGGTCGAACGCGAACGTGAAATTCGCGCGTTCAACCCGGAAGAGTATTGGGAAGTCCACGCCGACCTCGGCACCGCCAAGGGCGCAACCGTGCGCTTTGACGTGGCTCGCGAGAAAGGCGAAGCCTTCAAGCCGCTCAACGAAGCCCAGGCCATGGCCGCGCTGGCGAAGCTCAAGGCTTCCAGCTACAGCATCGTCAAGCGCGAAGACAAACCGACCAGCAGCAAGCCGTCGGCACCGTTCATCACGTCCACCCTGCAACAGGCCGCGAGTAACCGCCTGGGCTTCGGTGTGAAGAAAACCATGATGATGGCCCAGCGTTTGTACGAAGCCGGCTACATCACGTATATGCGTACCGACTCCACCAACCTTTCGGCTGATGCCGTGACGATGGCGCGCACTTATATTGAAGGCGAGTTCGGCAAGAAGTACCTGCCGGAAAACCCGAACGTCTACAGCAGCAAGGAAGGTGCACAAGAGGCTCACGAAGCGATTCGTCCGTCTGACGCCAACACCGAGCCAAGCAAACTGTCGGGCATGGAACGTGATGCAGAGCGGCTCTACGAGCTGATCTGGCGCCAGTTTCTCGCTTGCCAGATGCTGCCGGCCCAATACCTGTCGACCACGGTTACCGTCGGTGCCGGCGACTTCGAGCTGCGTGCCAAGGGCCGTATCCTGAAGTTCGACGGTTACACCCGCGTCATGCCGCAAATTGCCAAGCCTGGCGATGACGACGTGCTGCCGGACATGGCCCAGGGCGACGCGATGAAGCTGATCAAGCTTGATCCGACCCAGCACTTCACCAAGCCACCGGCGCGTTACTCGGAAGCGAGCCTGGTCAAGGAAATGGAAAAACGCGGCATCGGTCGTCCTTCGACCTACGCTGCGATCATTTCGACCATCCAGGACCGTGGCTACGTTGCGCTGCACAACCGTCGTTTCTACTCGGAAAAGATGGGCGACATCGTCACCGAGCGTCTGGCCGAGAGCTTCTCCAATCTCATGGACTATGGCTTTACCGCCGGCATGGAAGAGAACCTCGATGACGTGGCCCAAGGCGAACGCGACTGGAAAAACGTGCTCGACGAGTTCTATGGCGACTTCAAGAAGAAACTCGAAGTAGCCGAAAGCGCCGAAGGCGGCATGCGCGCCAACCAGCCGGTGATGACTGACATTCCGTGCGTGTTGTGCGGTCGTCCGATGCAGATTCGTACTGCATCGACCGGCGTGTTCCTGGGGTGCTCGGGTTACAGCCTGCCACCGAAAGAACGCTGCAAGGCCACCGTCAACCTGGTACCGGGCGATGAAATCGCTGCCGACGATGAGGGTGAATCGGAATCCCTGGTATTGCGCGGCAAGCACCGCTGCCCGATCTGCAGCACGGCAATGGACGCTTACCTGCTGGATGAGAAGCGCAAGCTGCACATCTGCGGTAACAACCCGGATTGCTCGGGCTACGAAATCGAAGAGGGCACTTACCGCATCAAAGGCTACGAAGGTCCGAGCCTGGAATGCGACAAGTGTGGCAGCGAGATGCAGCTCAAGACCGGCCGTTTCGGCAAGTTCTTCGGTTGCACCAACGCGACGTGCAAGAACACCCGCAAACTGCTGAAAAGCGGTGATGCGGCGCCGCCGAAGATGGATCCGGTGAAGATGCCTGAGCTGAAATGCGAAAAGGTCAACGACACTTACATCCTGCGCGACGGTGCTTCCGGTCTGTTCCTGGCGGCCAGCCAATTCCCGAAAAACCGCGAGACGCGTGCTCCGCTGGTCATCGAAATTGTGCCGCACAAGGATGAGATCGATCCGAAGTACCACTTCCTCTGCGAAGCGCCGAAGAAAGACCCGGATGGTCTGCCTTCCGTAATTCGCTACAGCCGCAAAACCAAAGAGCAGTACGTGCAGACTGAAGTCGACGGTAAGCCGACTGGCTGGAAGGCGTACTACGACGGCGGCAAATGGACGGTTGAAGACAAGCGTCCGGCAGCCAAAGCGTAAAACAGGCTGTACACAAAAGGCCGCATGACAACCCTCGGGTTTTCATGCGGCCTTTTTGTTTTGTGCTTGCGGTCAGATCGGCTGATCCACGACACTGTCTGACCTGCGTGAAGCAATTATTTCGTTGTGGAGGCTGCCGTCATGGCCCACGAACTCTATACCCGTACCAACCAGAAGATTTATTTCGCCGGCCTGTCGCTGGAAGCGCTCGCCCGAGCCGAAGAGGGGCGGGCGATGAATTCCCTGGCGCTGATTCAGGCTGGGCGCGAGTCGGCGTTGTTTCACCTGTACGGAGCGTTGCTGGGCCTGTGCCATGAAATCGCCGGCTTCTACCGCTTACCGCAGGCCAATGCACCTCGGGCAGAAATGTTGCTGACTCGTGAAGTGCTGGAAGCCATCGCCATTCCCGAGATGGCTGAGATGGTCGAGCTGGCCCAGAATCCGGAAACCTGGCTGGCCAAGCTGCTGGCGGCTCACGCGGCGATGTTTCAACCGCCTCGCGCTCCGCATAAGCCCAAGGGCGACGTGACTCAGCCGCTCATTCTGGCCGTTAACCTGGATGAAGAAGAGGTGCCTGGGGAGTTGAGTCGCGAAGAGCTGGAGAGCTGGCGTCAGAACCTCAAAGGGCTGGCTATCCGGTTTCGCGAAGGCTTGAACGAGTGCTGATCGACTGAGAGCCGGTGGTGCGATTAAAAGCGCTGCTGGTCAAGTTACCGAGCGAAGCCTGGCCGATGCCTATATAATCCCCGCCTTTCGTGGAGAACAGACCTTTATGCCAACGTCCTTTCTAGAAATTGTCGAGTTACCAGACGGCCGGATCGAGCTGCGCAGGGCCGAGGACGAGGGTTCTCTGGTTACTTTGGATTTCTCCGAGGATGCCAAGGCTTTCCTGCAGGGCCAGCACGTGGAAGTCGCCAAGGCGATGTTGAGCGTCGGTGTCCAGATGGCAGGACGCCTGGTTGAAGGCGAATTCAATACGGATGAGAGTTCGCGGGTCCTCCACTGATCCCAGTCGCCGCTTTCTGCTGATACGGCTACGAACCGGCTTCTCTATCCTTTGAGAAGCCCCGCGCCATGCATTGCGCGCATTGTTGACACATTAACCCAAGCGAATATTCAGGCTCTGCGCATCCCCGGTACGGGCTGCGCTGATCAACTGTTGCCGTGAGTTTGCGTTCAAAGGGTTGATCCAGCTGACTACCGTATGGCTGCGGCCCAGGCGCAAGGCTTCGCAGGTCAACTGCTGAGCGCTCTGAGTGCCGCGAGGTTGGAGCAGCAGGATGCGTTCGCGGTTAAGGCCGGCGTCCCGCAACCACGTCTGAGTCAGGCTGGCGGGCGGGGCGATCAGTGTCAGCCACCGCGCGTCCTGATCCTGGCTCAATTCCCGAAGAATCGGCGCCAAAAGGTTCAGGCAGTTCCCGGCCGCACCACGCAGTGAAATCTCGCTGAAGACTTCGGGTTCGGCGCTCCAGGGCGACTCGACCACGTCTTTCAGGATCGGCGCTAACGGCTGCACCATGAACGCCTCGAACAACGGCAGTTGGGCTTGCTGTGATGTGTGTGGGAACTGCATAAAGCCTCCTTTAGCGGCGAATGACGCCGACGCTCAAGCCTTCGATCACCAGTTCCTGATCTTTCAGGTTGACTTCGATAGGGGCGAATTCAGGGTTTTCGGCAATCAACCAGACCTTGCTGCCATCGCGCTTGAAGCGCTTGACGGTCACTTCATCACCGATCCGCGCCACGACGATCTGGCCATTGCGGGCTTCCCGGGTAGTGTGGACGGCCAACAGGTCGCCGTCGAAAATGCCGACGTCCTTCATGCTCATGCCATGAACGCGCAGCAGATAGTCAGCGCGCGGATGGAAAAAGGCAGGGTTGATGTTGCAGGACTCCTCGATGTGTTGCTGGGCCAGAATCGGCGCACCGGCAGCCACTCGGCCAATGATCGGCAGGGTAGAGTCATCGGCCTTGGCTTCGAAGCCCGGAATGCGAATGCCGCGGGAAGCGCCCGGGGTCATCTCGATTGCACCCTTGCGCGCCAGCGCCTTTAGGTGTTCTTCCGCCGCGTTGGGCGACTTGAAGCCCAATTCCTGAGCGATTTCAGCCCGGGTCGGTGGATAGCCGTTGTCTTCGAGGCAGCGTTTGATGAAGGCCAGAATCTCTGCTTGGCGTGGCGTCAGCTTTAGCATATTGATCGCTCTGTCTTTTTATACAGTGACTGGGATTATATACAGTGAAACGGTCTTGGCAATGCCCCTTTTTTCGCCGGCCGCTGGACGGTCGATCAGTCTCGTGATTAAAGCCTCGCCGTTGTGTGGTTAAATAGCTGACCGACCATTCTCAAAACGAACCGGCACGCTTGACAACGCACAGGCTGAAACGTATGTTTCAAACAAGTGTTTGTCAGGCGGAGTAGCCATGGCCCAGTCGGAAACCGTTGAACGCATTCTTGATGCTGCCGAGCAGTTGTTCGCGGAAAAAGGTTTCGCCGAAACCTCGTTGCGTCTGATCACCAGCAAGGCCGGTGTCAATCTGGCGGCGGTCAACTATCATTTCGGTTCGAAGAAGGCGCTGATCCAGGCTGTCTTCTCGCGCTTTCTCGGGCCGTTTTGCCTGAGCCTTGATAAAGAGCTGGAGCGGCGTCAGTCCAAGCCTGAAAACAAGCCGACACTCGAAGGGTTACTTGAGATTCTCGTTGAGCAGGCTCTCGTCGTGCAGCCGCGCAGCGGCAACGATCTGTCTATCTTCATGCGCTTGCTGGGGCTGGCGTTCAGTCAGAGCCAGGGCCACCTGCGTCGTTATCTGGAAGACATGTATGGCAAGGTGTTCCGCCGCTACATGATGCTGGTCAACGAAGCCGCGCCGCGTATTCCTCCAATCGAACTGTTCTGGCGCGTGCACTTCATGCTCGGCGCCGCGGCATTCAGCATGTCGGGGATCAAGGCATTGCGGGCCATTGCCGAGACCGATTTCGGCGTCAACACCTCCATTGAGCAAGTGATGCGTCTGATGGTGCCGTTCCTGGCAGCGGGCATGCGTGCCGAAACCGGCGTCACCGATGCGGCCATGGCCACCGCGCAACTGCGTCCGCGCAGCAAGTCGGCCCCGGCTGCCGCCAAGGTTTAACACCGCACGGGTGGGCGCGGCGGCTGACATCCGCTAAGCTAGCCGCCCATGCCGACTCTCGTCCTGAACCCGCTCCCCATTGATATCGCCGACCTGCCGGGCACTGCCCAAGGCGGCGAACGCGTGCGAGCCGGGTTATTCGTTATCAAGGAATCTCTATGACTGCTGGCCTGCAAGGCTCGTTGATGGTGGACGTCGCCGGTACCTGGCTGACGGCCGAAGATCGCCAATTGTTGCGTCAGCCCGAAGTGGGTGGTCTGATCATTTTCGCCCGTAACATCGAAAACCCGCGCCAGGTGCGCGAGCTGAGCGCTGCGATTCGCGCCATTCGTCCGGACTTGTTGCTGGCGGTGGATCAGGAAGGCGGTCGCGTTCAGCGTCTGCGTCAGGGCTTCGTGCGACTGCCGGCCATGCGCGCCATTGCCGATAATCCGAACGCCGAATACCTGGCCGAGCAATGCGGCTGGATCATGGCCACCGAAGTGCTGGCCGTCGGCCTCGACCTGAGCTTCGCCCCGGTGCTGGACCTAGATTACCAGCGCAGCGCCGTCGTTGGTACCCGTTCGTTCGAAGGTGACCCGGAACGCGCAGCATTGCTCGCGGGTGCATTCATTCGCGGCATGAACAGCGCCGGCATGGCTGCCACCGGCAAGCATTTTCCTGGTCACGGCTGGGCCGAGGCGGATTCCCACGTCGCGATCCCGAACGACGAGCGCAGTCTCGACGATATCCGCGCCAACGACCTGGTGCCATTCGCCAAGTTGAGCAAGCAACTGGCCGCCGTCATGCCGGCCCACGTTATTTACCCGCAAGTCGATTCCCAGCCCGCCGGCTTCTCCCGCCGCTGGTTGCAGGACATCCTGCGCGGCGAGTTGCAATTCGATGGCGTGATCTTCAGCGACGACTTGTCCATGGCCGGCGCCCACGTGGTGGGCGATGCCGCCAGCCGTATCGAAGCCGCGCTGACGGCCGGTTGCGACATGGGCCTGGTGTGCAACGACCGCGCTGCTGCGGAGCTGGCGTTGAGCGCCGCCCAGCGTTTGAAGGTCACACCCTCCGAGCGCATTGCGCGGATGCGAGGCCAGTCGTATGCCAACACTGAATACCGTCAGAACCCGCGCTGGCTGACCGCCATAGGCGCGCTCAAAGAAGCTCAACTGATTGAATAAGGACTTTTTGTTATGACGGTTTACGCGATTATCGGTGGCACCGGCCTGACTCAACTCGAAGGCCTGAAGATTCGTCAGTCACTGGCGGTGGATACCCCCTATGGCGCGCCTTCAGCCGAAGTGCAGATCGGTGAGTACGCCGGCAAGGAAGTGCTGTTCCTCGCCCGCCACGGTCACCCGCACCGTTTTCCGCCGCATCAGGTGAACTACCGCGCCAACCTTTGGGCGCTGAAACAGGCCGGCGCCGAAGCGATCCTCGCGGTCAACGCCGTGGGCGGAATTCATGCCGCCATGGGCACCGGACATTTCTGCGTGCCGCACCAGTTGATCGACTACACCAGCGGTCGCGAACATACCTATTTCGCCGATGACCTGGAGCACGTCACCCACATCGACTTCAGCTATCCCTACAGCGAACCGTTGCGTCAGCAATTGATCACGGCGTTGGCGGCTGAAGGCGTCGATTACAGCAGTCAGAGTGTCTACGCCTGCACCCAGGGTCCACGTCTGGAGACCGTCGCTGAAATCGCGAAACTGGAACGCGACGGCTGCGACATCGTCGGCATGACCGGCATGCCGGAAGCCGCATTGGCGCGTGAGCTGGAACTGGAGTATGCGTGTCTGGCGCTGGTGGTGAATCCGGCGGCGGGCAAGTCCGCAGCGGTGATCACCATGGCCGAGATCGAGCAGGCGTTGCATGATGGGATGGGCAAGGTTAAGTCGACGTTGGCGCGGGTGTTAAAAGGCTAGGTTGTACGCCACCATCATTAATTCATTACCAAAAGCATTGAGTGTATGTCGACAATCATCGAGCAACTTCAACAGCTGCCGTGGGCGGAGGCATTCAGTCATCGCGCTCTGGATAAGGCGCGCAGATACGCCCCTGAGCATCGGGTAGAAATCCTTGAACTTGATGATGCGTTGGTTCGGGCGACCTGCAGGGGCTCTCAAGGTAACGTCTACGAACAGCACATCGAACTGGTCGAAGATGCCAATGGTGATTTTGAGCTGGACTGCTCCTGTTCATGCCCCGTAGTGATTGATTGCAAACATTGCGCAACCGTTATCTATCACCTGCAAGAGCTTCCTGTCGCGGAGGCTGACAGTGCGGCTCCCGTTCACCTGAATCGTGAACTGGAGCGCTGGCTTGACGGTATTCCATCTGCAAGCAACTCCCTCGATGAACCGTTCCAGGTAACAAGTACGCGGCTGTTTTACAAACTCAGGCCAACGCCTACCGCCGGAAAATGGACACTGGAGATTTTCAAGGCGCGTCAGCTCAAGGACGGCCGTTTGCAAGACATCAAGTCGATGTACTCGCTGTCGGACACGCTGATACGCCAACCCGGTTACCTGACCGGGCTCGACCTGCGAATCGCCAGGTTGTTGGTCGCCATTCACTCCCACCACGCTTATTACTCTGGCTACCCTTTGGAAGGCAGTAGTGGCGCCGAGCTCATCGAAATGCTGTTGCGAACCTCGCGCCTTTTCCTGGATCTCGAACAGCCACAACCCCTGACGCCCGGGATGAGAAGAACGGGTCAGTTTGCCTGGGCTGAACAAGCCAATGGCAGTTTTCGCCCGCAATGGGGCAGTGACGCAGCCCCGGTGGAAACGATCCTGGCCCTGGAGCCCTTGTACTATCTGGATCGCGAGCGGCTACAAGTAGGGCCGCTGTTCAGCGAGATGGATGAAAAACTGGCTTGTCACCTGTCGTTGGTCCCGGATATTCCGGCGCGTCAGGCAATGCAGTTCAGTCATCGGATGAGGGCGGCGACGCAAGTTGCACCGCCGCCGCATGCACTGACGGAGCGGGTCATTGACGGCGTTTTCCCTCAGGCTCACCTGACACTCGCCAGCGGCAAGCGTTACGTCCGCTGGCAGCATGAGCCAGAGCATCGCGCCGCATTGGCGTTCACCTACAACGGCCATCCGACGTCGGACAGAAACCCGGAAGTGTTGATCCTTTCCGGGACTGAAACCCAGCGTATACAACGCAACCTCTCCGCCGAGAAAGCCTTGCGTCAGGCCCTGCAAAAACACGGTTTTAAAAAGGCCACGCGCAAAAGCAGCCTGGACCGTCCCGGCGAAATGTTCACCCTGGCAGATGACACAGCCTGGGTTGCTTTTGCGCAGGACGGGGTCCCGGCGCTGAGGGAGAAAAACTGGCTGATCGATATCAGCGATAACTTCCACTTCAACTTGCAGCCTGTAGAAGAGTGGTATGCGCAAGTCGAGGAAGAATCGGGGCACCAGTGGTTCGATCTGCAGTTGGGTATCGTCGTCAACGGCGAACGTCATAGCCTGCTGCCGATATTGCTGCATTTGCTGCGTAGCCAGCCACAGTTGATGGATCCCGCAAGCCTGGCGCAACGCAACGATGACGAACTGTTGCTGATTGGACTGGGTGATGGGCGTTTCGGTGCCAAACCCCATGGCAAAGTCGCACTGCCCTATGGTCGGGTCAAACCGCTGATGGCCACCTTGGGCGAGTTGTACCTGGGGGCACATCAAGGTGATTCATTGCGTTTGAGTTTGCCGGATGCCGCGCGCCTCAACGCACTGGAAGGCATCCCGCTGATTTGGCAGGGCGGCGAGCGGCTGCGCAGTTTTGCAAAGCGTCTGCGTGAGTCGACCCATGCTCACGTCTCGGCGCCCGAGGGGTTGAAGGCGACGTTGCGACCGTATCAGCTGGAAGGGCTGAACTGGATGCAAACCCTTCGCGAACTGGAAGTTGGCGGCATCCTCGGTGACGATATGGGCCTGGGAAAAACCCTGCAAACCCTGGCTCATCTGCTGACAGAGAAACAGGCCGGGCGGCTTGATCGTCCGGCACTGGCTGTGATGCCCACCAGCCTGATCCCCAACTGGCTTGACGAATCGCAGCGCTTTACCCCGCAGCTGAAGGTACTGGCGCTGCATGGCGCGGCACGGCAAAAAGACTTTGCCAGCCTTGCCGAATACGACTTGGTGCTGACCACCTACGCGTTGCTGCCTCGGGATCTGGAGGTATTGCGGCCTCAGCTATGGAGCGTTCTGATTCTCGATGAGGCGCAGAACATCAAGAACCCGGTCAGCAAAGCGGCTCAGGCAGCCCGCGACCTACAGGCCCGCCAGCGATTGTGTCTGTCCGGCACCCCGCTGGAAAATCATCTCGGCGAGTTGTGGTCGCAATTTCACTTTTTGCTGCCTGGCTGGCTTGGCGACAGCAAAACCTTCAATCGCGACTACCGTACGCCGATCGAGAAGCGCGGCAATAGCGAACGGATGCAGCATCTGACCGCCCGGATAAAGCCCTTTTTGCTACGTCGCAAGAAAGATCAGGTGGCGACCGAGTTACCGCCGAAAACCGAGGTTGTGCATTGGGTTGATCTCAGCGATGGACAGCGGGATGTATATGAAACCGTGCGCGTGGCGATGGACAAGAAGGTTCGTGACGAAATTGCCCGCAGTGGTGTCGGGCGCAGTCAAATTATCATCCTCGATGCATTGCTCAAGCTGCGTCAGGTGTGCTGCGATCTGCGGTTGATCAAAACGCCGCTCACCGCCAAGGCGCTTCGTTCTGGCAGCGGGAAACTGGTCAGCCTGATGGAGATGCTGGAAGAGTTGCTCAGTGAAGGCCGCAAGGTTTTGCTGTTTTCTCAGTTCACTTCGATGCTCGCCTTGATTGAGGAAGAGTTGCAGCAACGTGGTCTGGGCTATTCGTTGTTGACGGGTGAGACGACGGATCGGCGCACACCGGTCAAGGATTTTCAGAGCGGTAAAGTGCCGCTGTTTCTGATTAGTTTGAAGGCGGGCGGCACAGGTCTGAACCTGACAGCGGCGGATACGGTCATCCATTTCGATCCCTGGTGGAATCCGGCAGTCGAAAACCAGGCGACTGACCGCGCCTACAGGATCGGGCAAAACAAACCTGTGTTCGTCTACAAGCTGATAGCCCGTGGCACCGTAGAAGAAAAAATTCAGGCCTTGCAGCTGGAGAAGGCCGCGCTGGCCGGGGCGGTGCTTGAAGGTGGAACGACGGGGGGCTGGAAGCTTGAGCAGAGTGACATTGAGGCGCTGTTTGCACCGCTGCCAAATCTCAAGTCCTGATTTTCGATCTTAAATGAAACCGAGTTGACGCTATCGCGGGCAAGCCACACTCCCACAGGATCATCGCTGAACCTGTGGGAGCGGGCTTGCCCGCGAAGGCGATCTACCAGACGCCGCAGATTTCAGCGCTTCTCCAGCTTGTCCGGCAACGGCGCAAACAACGCTTCAATATCGTCGCTCTGCAACTTCCAGTCGCCAGTCTTGCGTCCATCCAGCACGCCGGCTGCCAGGTCAGATTTTTCCTTTTGCAGGTGCTGAATCTTCTCTTCCACCGTGCCACGCGCAATCATCTTGTAGACGAATACCGGTTTCTCCTGGCCGATGCGATACGCCCGGTCAGTCGCCTGATTTTCCGTCGCCGGGTTCCACCACGGATCGTAGTGGATCACCGTATCCGCCTCCGTCAGGTTCAAGCCAACGCCGCCTGCCTTCAAGCTGATCAGAAAGATCTGACGCTTGCCGCTCTGAAAGTCTTTCACCGGCGCCCGTCGATCCCGGGTCTGTCCCGTCAGCAACGCGTATTCAACACCGCGTTTTTTCAGTTCGACTTCGATCAACGCCAACATCGAGGTGAACTGCGAAAACAACAGAATCCGCCGACCTTCCTCAAACAACTCATCCAGCATTTCCATCAAGCTGTCGAGCTTGCCCGAGGTGCTGCCGCGAGTCGGCGGCACGGCATCGTTGACCAGGCGTAAATCGCAGCACACCTGGCGCAGTTTCAGCAGCGCTTCAAGAATGATGATCTGGCTGCGCGCCACGCCTTTGCGAGTGATCTCATCGCGGACTTTCTTGTCCATCGCCAGGCGCATGGTTTCATAGACATCACGCTGGGCTTCGTTGAGCTCGACCCAGTGGATGATTTCGGTCTTCGGCGGCAACTCCGTCGCGACCTGTTCCTTGGTCCTGCGCAACAGGAACGGTTTGATCCGACCGTTGAGGTGCTGAAGCCTGACTTCACTGGCGCGCTTTTCAATCGGTACGCGGTAATCGCGGTTGAAGCTTTTTACGTCGCCGAGCCAGCCGGGCAACAGAAAGTGAAACAGCGACCAGAGTTCGCCCAAGTGGTTTTCCAACGGCGTGCCACTCAGGCACAGACGCTGACGCGCATTCAGCTCGCGGGCCGCCTGGGCAGCCTTGCTGTTGGGGTTCTTGATGTATTGCGCTTCGTCCAGCACCAGCACATGCAGAGGCTGCGCGGCCAGACGTTCGACGTCTTTGGGCAGCAGCGCATAGGTGGTGAGGATCAGGTCGTAATCCGCCAGATGGTCAAAATATTTTTTGCGACTGGCGCCGTACAGCGCCAGCACGTTGAGTTGCGGCGTGAAGTGCGCGGCTTCATCGAGCCAATTCGGGATCAGGCTGGTGGGCATCACCACCATGCACGGCCGGTCGAGGCGTCCGGCGTTCTTCTCACTAAGAATATGTGCCAGCGTCTGTAGGGTTTTACCCAGGCCCATGTCGTCCGCGAGAATGCCGCCGACTTCCAGTTGCCGCAACGATTGCATCCAGCTCAAGCCTTCCTGCTGATACGGACGCAAGGTTGCGTTCAAACCTTCGGGGGCCGTCGCCGTGTAGTCCTTGATGTCCCGCAGACGCTGGGCAAACGTGCGGATCTGCTCGCCACCTTCCCAAAGCAGCGGCATGCCTTCCAGCGGATTCAGGCGCGTGGCATCGGCCTTGCTCAGGCGCAGCGTGGTTTCGCCAGGCTCTTGCAGGTAGAACTCGCCAAGGGTCGCCAGTACCGGCTTCAACCGACCGAAGGGCAGGGCGACCTGCAAGGGGCCGTACTCGGAATTCGGGCGGTTGGGGATGTTCACCAGAATCAGTTCGTCGTCGCGCCGGCGGGCGAGGCGTTCCGGATTGAGGATTTCGGTGTGGGAGCGCATCAGGTTCAACAGGATCGGCAGCAAGCTCAGGCGTTCGCCGTTGACGATGATCCCCAGCTCCAGATCAAACCAGTCACGTTCCGGCGCCTGCTCGACGGTGGCGTACCAATCGTCCACGGCGGTCAGGTCGAAGCCGAAATCTTCGTCGATCTGCAGCTCCCAGCCTTGAGTGCGCAGCTTCGGCAGTTCGTTGAGGGTGAAAGTCAGCCAGGCGCTGTCGTTGACCATCTCATAGAGTTCACCGGCACTTTCCGGCAGGGCTTTGCTCTGGCGGGTGGCGACTTTGAAGCCGAGGATTCGCAGCTGTTCCCGGTAAGCCTGTTCGACTTCCGGATGGCGTTTTATCCGCAGCGTCTGGGTTTCCTGGCGAATCAGGACGTCGGCGTTCTTCTGTCCGGAAACGTATTCATCCAGGTAACTGAACGACAGCGCCGCACGGTGCTGGATGTAGCGCTGCATCTTGCCATTGCGCGGTTCGAAGGCGCTGAACTCGATGCTCGCCAGCCACAGGCGCGGCACTGGTTGCACGTTATCCACGAGGACTTGGGGCGGCGCCTTCGGGCTGCGGTTTTCCAGCACGGCCTGCAGTTTTTCCAGCAGTTCGGCGTCTTGTGCGGCGGCGGGGTAGGCGAGGGTTTCCTGCACCTTCAGCAGCACCGCTGCGCAATGCTTGCAGTTGGCGTGAACCGGGCAGGTGCACGTGGCGTCGACCATCAGCAAGGTCGCTTTGGCTGATTCACGAAGGCGAATGGTCTGACGGTAAACGTTACCGCCAGAGCCTTCGCAAGCGGCGATGATCGTGGCATCGCCGGCCTCGACGATCCTGACGCGGTTCTCCAACGCGTAGCGACGGCCACGCTCCAGGCTCTGTTCCTTGAATCGACTGACCCAGGAAGGTGCCAGGGGTTTGCTCAGGGTCGCTGACATAAGGACTCAATCAGTCCGGAATTTCATCGGGGACTGGCCGAGGCGCAGGGGCGGTGAGCGAGGTGATCTTGATCAGCAGGCCGAGGTGGCCATTGTCGAGGAAGTTCAGCTGGCCGTTCTTGGTGTGGCTTTCCTGCTTCAGGCGTTCGCTGGCGGTGACCATTCCATTGGCGTCGATCTGGTTGACCCAGAAATCCGCGTCGACGTCGGTGAAGCGCCCGAGTTTCAGGCTCAACGTGCCCTCGATCGGGAACTGGCCAAATTGTTCGGTGCCTTCGCTGATCGCGACTTTAGTGGCTTCTTCACCGAGGGTCTGCTGCCAGGCCTTGTGCAGCAGCACGGTGTATTCGTTGCTGGCGGTGAGCTTTTCCACTTCGCCATTGAGGCTCGGCGTGCGCAGGCTGTCAGGGCTGATCGGCTGAGCGCCGGCATTCCAGTCTTCCGGCGCGGCGCGGCTGACAATGGCGGGCACGGCGTTCTGGCGGACCAGAATCATTTCAATCTGATACAGATCATCGGCAAATGCCGTCGGGGCGACCAGGATCATCAGTAAGGTCAGTGAGCGAAACAGGCGCATGCGGCGTCCTTCAAGCAGTTTTCGGAATGAGGCACTCAAGCAGCGCCTCTACAGTATTAAAGCGCTCTTGCGGGCTTTCCATCGGGACCATGAATTTAAACATCGTGGCACCTTCGAATTTGTAACGTTTAGGCTGGCCCTGGATCAGTTTGATCAGGGTCAGCGGGTCGACCGGCGTCTGCGCTGCGAACTCGATCCGGCCGCCTTGCGGCCCGCCGTCAACTTTCTTGATGCCCAGCAGTTCGGCTTGCAGCTTCAGCGCTGTGATGCGCATCAGGTTCTTGGTCGGCTCCGGCAGCAGGCCGAAACGGTCGATCATCTCCACTTGCAGGTCCTTGAGGCCTTCCTCATCGGTGGCCGAGGCAATGCGTTTGTAGAGAATCAGTCGGGCGTGAACGTCCGGCAAGTAGGCTTCTGGAATCAACGCCGGTACTCGTAGATTTACCTCCGGACCTCCACCCAACGGCTGATCGAGGTTCGGTTGTTCGCCCTTGCGGATCGACTTCACCGCGCGCTCGAGCATTTCCATGTACAGGGTGAAGCCGACCGCCTGAATCTGCCCGCTCTGACCGTCGCCCAGCAATTCGCCCGCGCCTCGGATTTCCAGGTCGTTGGTGGCAAGCACGAAGCCCGCGCCGAGGTCCTGGGTGTTGGCGATCGCTTCCAGGCGCTTTTCCGCGTCCGGGGTGATTTGCTGGCGGGGCGGGGTCAGCAGGTACGCGTAAGCCTGGTGGTGGCTGCGACCGACCCGGCCACGCAATTGGTGCAGCTGCGCCAGGCCGAATTTGTCGGCGCGCTCGATGATGATGGTGTTGGCGCTCGGCACGTCAATGCCGGTCTCGATGATGGTCGAGGCAATCAGCACGTTGAAGCGCTTGTGGTAGAAGTCGCTCATCACCTGTTCGAGATCGCGCTCGCGCATCTGCCCGTGGCCGATGCCGATCCGCGCTTCCGGCACCAGTTCGGCGAGGTCGGCGGCACATTTCTCGATGGTCTTCACGTCGTTGTGCAGGTAGTAGACCTGACCACCGCGCAGCAACTCACGCAACAGGGCCTCTTTGACCGTGCTCTTGTTCTGCTCCATGACGAAGGTCCGTACCGACAGGCGACGGGCCGGTGGCGTGGCGATGATCGACAGGTCGCGCATGCCCGACACTGCCATGTTCAGCGTGCGCGGAATCGGCGTGGCGGTCAGGGTAAGAATGTCGACTTCACTGCGCAGGGCCTTGAGCTGTTCTTTCTGACGGACACCAAAACGGTGCTCTTCGTCGATGATCACCAGCCCGAGGTTTTTGATCTTCACGTCGTCTTGCAGCAGCTTGTGCGTGCCGATGACGATGTCGATCTTGCCTTCGGCGAGGTCCGCAACCGCGGCGTTCACTTCCTTGGTCGACTTGAAGCGACTCATCACTTCCACGCTCACTGGCCAATCGGCGAAGCGGTCGCGGAAGCTGTTGTAATGCTGCTGGGCGAGGAGGGTGGTCGGCACCAGAATCGCCACCTGACGACCGCCGTGCACCGCGATGAACGCCGCGCGCATGGCCACTTCGGTCTTGCCAAAACCGACGTCGCCGCAGACCAGGCGATCCATCGGCTTCGGTGCGAGCATGTCGGCGCGCACGGCATCGATGGTGGTTTGCTGGTCCGGGGTTTCTTCGAACGGGAAGCCGGCGCTGAAGGTTGCGTAATCGGCTTTCGGGTCTTCGAAGGCATAACCTTCGCGAGCGGCGCGACGGGCATAGATGTCGAGCAACTCAGCGGCGACGTCGCGCACCTGTTCGGCGGCTTTGCGTTTGGCTTTCTGCCAGGTTTCGGAGCCGAGGCGGTGCAGCGGGGCCAAGGCATCGTCGCTGCCGGTGTAACGCGCGATCAGGTGCAGGTTGGCCACTGGCACGTAAAGCTTGGCGCCTTCGGCATATTGCAGGGTCAGGAACTCGGCGGCTTGATCGTCGATTTCCAGGGTCGCCAGACCCAGATAGCGACCGACGCCGTGATCGATATGCACCACCGGTGCACCTTCGCGCAACTCGGTAAGGTTTTTGATGACCGCATCGTTGTTGGCGTCGGCGCGTTTTTCACGGCGCCGGCGCTGCATCACGCGCTGACCGAACAACGGGCTTTCGGCCACCAGGGCCAGGGCCGGATTGTCGAGCACCAGGCCCTCGTCGAGCGGCGCGATGGTGATCGCCAGGCGCTCCTTGCTCGCGACAAAGTCCGGCCAGCTGTCGACGGTTTTCGGTCGCAGCTTCAAGCGTTCGAGCAGTTCCAGCAGCACTTCACGACGGCCCGCCGACTCGGCGGTAAACAATACGCGGCCGGGGAATTCGTCGAGGAAGCCGGCCAGCGCCGCCAATGGCTGGGTGGCCTTGGCTTCGATGGCCAGGTTCGGCAGTTCGCGCGCCGGGAAGCGCTCGCGGCCAACGCCGGTTTCCACGTCCTGTTGACTGGCGACCACACGCGGCCAGTTCTTCAGGCGGGCAAAGCAGTCTTCCACCGGCAGGAACAGCTCGGCCGGTGGCAATAAAGGACGGGACGGATCGACGCGGCGCTCTTCATAACGATTGCGCACGTCGTTCCAGAAGTTTTCCGCCGCCTGCTCGATGCCCGGCAGGGAAAACACTTGCGTGTCCTGCGGCAGGTAATCGAACAGCGTCGAGGTTTCGTCGAAGAACAGCGGCAGGTAGTACTCGATACCGGCCGGCGTAATCCCGCTGCTCAAATCCTGAAAGATCGGGCAGCGACGGAAGTCGACATCGAAACGTTCACGAAAGCGCGCCTTGAAGCGGGTAACGGCGTCTTTCTGCAGCGGGAATTCCCGCGCGGGCAGCAGGCGAACGGTGTCCACTTTGTCGATGGAGCGCTGATTTTCCGGATCGAAGGTACGCAGCGTCTCGATTTCATCGTCGAACAAGTCGATACGGAAGGGCAGTTTGCTGCCCATCGGGAACAGGTCGATCAGCGAGCCGCGGACGGTGAATTCGCCGTGCTCGTACACCGTGTCGACGTAGCGATAGCCGCTGGCTTCAAGTCGGGTACGCATTTGCTCGACGTCGAGTTTCTGGCCAACGTCCAGCACCAGGCTGCTGCCGAGCAGGAATTTGGTCGGCGCGAGGCGGTGCAGCGCGGTGGTGATCGGCACGACCAATACGCCATGGCTCAGCTCCGGCAGCCTGTATAGGGCCGCGATGCGCTGGGAAATGATGTCCTGGTGTGGCGAAAACAGATCGTAGGGCAGGGTTTCCCAGTCCGGGAAATGCAGCACGGGCAAATCCGGGGCGAAGAAACTCAGCTCCTGTTCCAGCCGTTCGGCACTTTGGCTGTCGGCGGTCAGCAGCAGGGTAAAGCGCTTGGCAGCGCTGGCGGCCTCGGCGATGGCCAGGCTCAGGGCGGCACCGGGCAGGTTGCCCCAGTGCTGTTTACCTGCCGCGGCAGGGAGAAGCGGTAGACGCAGAACGGGCACGGAAGGTTGAGCTCCAAGCGTTGCGACAAAGTCGGTAATTGTAGCGGCCCCGGGTGCCGCCTGTCAGTTGCAGATGTGTCTATTACGCCGGTTTGGCGAAATGTAGTGGTAAAGACAAAATCCGCCGGTTTTTTACCGGAAATTGATGATTATGTAGTGGCAAAACGACCGAGTGTTACGGAGGGTTACGGATAAGACAGCGGTGTCTCCAAAAAATTGACTGCGCTGAAAGCCGCGGTTTTACTGGGTTTTAGCGGTGCGTGATTTTTTTGAACAGGAAATTGTTACGGATCGCACGACAGGCGCGCATTGCTACGGGAGGCACTCGGCGGCATAATGTAGCCCCTTTTTTCTGCCCCTACATGTGGAAGGTTCCCGTGACTCAGAAGCCCGACCAGTGTCTTGGTGAATGGATCGACCGTGAAGCACTCGCAGAAGCGATGATTCCGCTTATCGGTCAGCTCTACCGCAATAACAACGTGGTGAGCTCGATCTATGGCCGCAGCCTGATCAATCGTTCAGTCATTGCGATTCTCAAAGCTCACCGCTTTGCTCGTCATCGTCAGTCCGATGACAGCGAATTGTCCGTCCACGAAACATTCCCGCTGCTCAAGGCGATGAGCGAGCTCAAGCTCGGCGCCGCTTCGGTAGACCTGGGCAAGCTTGCAGTCAAGTTCAAGGCTGAAGGCAATGGCCGCACTGCCGAGCAGTTCGTCCGTGAAGAACTGGCTGACGTCGTAGGTCAGCAAAACGTTGCCGCTCGTAAAGGCACCGACGTTGTCCTGTACGGCTTCGGTCGTATCGGCCGTCTGCTGGCGCGCATCCTGATCGAGAAAACCGGTGGTGGCGACGGCCTGCGTCTGCGCGCCATCGTTGTCCGCAAGGGTGCCGAGAACGATCTGGTCAAGCGTGCAAGCCTGCTGCGTCGTGACTCGGTTCATGGTCCGTTCGATGGCACCATCACCATTGATGAAGCCAACAACACCATCACCGCCAACGGCAACCTGATCCAGGTTATTTACGCGAAAAACCCGACTGAAGTGGATTACACCCAGTACGGCATCAAAGACGCGCTGCTGGTGGACAACACCGGTGTGTGGCGTGACGCCGACGGTCTGGGCCAGCATCTGGCTTGCCCGGGTATCGACCGCGTTGTTCTGACCGCGCCGGGCAAAGGCAAGCTGAAGAACATCGTTCACGGCATCAACCACGGTGAAATCACCGCTGATGACAAGATCGTATCGGCCGCTTCCTGCACCACCAACGCCATCGTGCCGGTGCTCAAAGCCGTCAACGACAAGTTCGGCATCATCAACGGTCACGTTGAAACGGTTCACTCGTACACCAACGACCAGAACCTGATCGACAACTTCCACAAAGGCGATCGCCGTGGCCGTAGTGCCGCGCTGAACATGGTCATCACCGAGACCGGTGCTGCCACCGCTGCCGCCAAGGCCCTGCCTGAACTGGCCGGCAAGCTGACCGGTAACGCGATCCGCGTTCCGACGCCAAACGTGTCGATGGCCATTCTCAACCTGAACCTTGAGAAAGCCGCCACCCGTGAAGAGATGAACGATTACCTGCGCTACATGGCGTTGCACTCCGATCTGCATAAGCAAATCGACTACGTCAATTCGCAGGAAGTGGTTTCCACCGACTTCGTTGGCTCGCGCCACGCAGGCGTTGTGGACGCTGAAGCAACCATCACCCAAGACAACCGCGTTGTGCTGTACGTTTGGTACGACAACGAATTCGGTTACAGCTGCCAGGTGGTTCGCGTAATGGAAGATATGGCCGGTGTAAACCCGCCAGCATTCCCGCGCTAAGCGTTAGCTGCACATGAAAACGCCCCGACTTTGGTCGGGGCGTTTTTGTTTGTGCGGTGATCGTTCCCACGCTCTGCGTGGGAATGCCTCAACGGACGCTCCGCGTTCGGCTCGCGAAGGGACGCGGAGCGTCCCGGGCTGCGTTCCCACGCAGAGCGTGGGAACGATTTTGCCGCTGAACTCTTTGGGAGCGGGCTTGCCCGCGAAAGCGATTTATCAGGCGCCGCCGACCACGGCAGCCTGCGCCGTCCGCAGTTCATGCCGATTGCCTTTGAACAACACCAGCGTCGCAATCAACCCCAACACCGCCGCGCCACTGAGCCAGATCCCCGGTGCAGCCTTGTTGTCCAGCACGTGGATCAGGTACGTACACGCCGCGGGCGTAAACCCGCCGAACGTTGCAGTCGCCAGGCTGTAGGCCAAGGAGAAACCGGTGGTACGAACTTCCACCGGCATGATCTCGGTCAGCGCCACGACCATGGCGCCGTTGTACGAGCCGTATAGGAACGACAGCCACAACTCGACGATCAGTAAATGACTGAAGCTCGGGTTCGCCACCAGCCACGACAGGGCAGGGTAGGCGGTGAGGATCGCCAGAATGGTCGCCGCCAGCAGTAGGGGTTTACGTCCAATCTTGTCGGACACAGCACCCATCACCGGCAGCCAGAAAAAGTTCGACAGACCGATACACACCGTCACCAGCAACGCATCCAGATCGGACAGGTGCAGTTCGGCTTTGCCGAAGGTCGGGGTGTAGGCGGTGATCAGGTAGAACGACACCGTGGTCATCACCACCAGCGCCATGCCGGCGATGACGATTCCGAAGTTCTGACTGATCGAGCGGACGACGTCTCGCAGGGTGGGGCGGTGTTTACGCGCCTGGAATTCCGGCGTTTCTTCCAGCGAACGGCGAATCACGAAGATCACCGGCACGATCATGCAGCCGATCAGGAACGGTACGCGCCAGCCCCAGTCACCCATTTCTTCCGGGCTGAGCCAGTGGTTCAAACCCACACCGAGCAGGCCGGCGAACACGACCGCCGCTTGCTGACTGGCGGACTGCCAACTGACAAAGAAACCTTTGCGACCCGGGGTGGAAATCTCGGCGAGGTAGACCGACACACCGCCCAGTTCCACACCGGCCGAGAAGCCTTGCAGCAGACGACCGAACAGTACGATCAGCGGCGCCGCAACGCCCAGCGTGGCGTAACCCGGCACGCAGGCAATCAGGACCGTGCCGGCGGCCATCATCGCGAGGGTGATGATCAGCCCTTTGCGTCGACCATGGCGGTCGATGTAGGCACCGAGGAAAATCGCCCCCAATGGGCGCATCAGGAAGCCGGCCCCGAAGGTGGCCAGTGACAACATCAGGGAGGCGAAAGCGCTATCGGCAGGGAAGAAGGTTTTGGCGATGGCCGTGGCGTAAAAGCCGTAGACCATAAAGTCGAACATTTCGAGAAAGTTACCGCTGACAACGCGAAAAATCGCTTTGCCTTTGCTCGTATTGGAAGACATTTTCAGGTACTCACGCTGGTAAATCTTGTTTGAAACGCCGGACCTGTGGGCGCGAGACCGGCTTGCTCCCATAGGTTTTGCGTCTTGCTGACGGGCACTGGCAGACCTCGCTCCCGTGCGCTCTGAGGCCCATAATGGCGGGCGCGGTTTTGAGGGGAGATGAAGATTTGTTAACTGGACGGTGGGGTGGACTTGTGGTGCTGGCCGGTGTTTTATCCGGTTGTGGCAGCGGTGACAGCCTGGAGCGCGTCGACGGCCCGACGATGGGCAGTCGTTATTCCATTCAATACGTAAGACATTCCGCCACACCCGGGCCGAAAGCGGTGCAGACCGAAGTAGAAAAAATCCTCGCCGAGGTCGATCAGCAAATGTCGACCTATCGCAGCGACTCCGACATCGAGCGCTTCAACGACTTGCCTGCCAACCGCTGTCAGAAAATGCCAGCCTCAATCCTCAAACTGGTACGCGTCGGCGAGCAACTCTCAGAACAAAGCGAAGGCTCCTACGACCTGACGGTCGAACCGCTGCTCAACCTCTGGGGTTTCGGCCCGCAGGCCCGTGAGGAAAAAGTCCCCGCCGCCCAGGCGCTCGCCGAAGTACGGCGGCGGGTCGGCTACCAACACCTGCGCATCGACCGCGATCAGCTGTGCAAGGATGCCGCCGTCGAAGTCGACTTCAACAGCATCGCCGCCGGTTACGCTGTCGACACCATTGCCGACAAACTCGAAGTGATGGGTATCCGCAACTACCTGGCCGAAGTCACCGGCGAGCTCAAGGCGGCGGGCAAAAAACTCGATGGCTCAGCCTGGAAGATCGCGCTGGAAGAACCCCGTGATGACCAGCAAGTGGCGCAAAAAATCATCGCCGTCGACGGCTACGGAGTTTCCACCTCCGGCGACTACCGCAACTATTTCGAGCAGGACGGTCGGCGCTATTCCCACACCTTCGACGCCCGCACCGGTGCACCGGTCTCACACACCCTGGCGTCGGTCACGGTGATTAATCCTTCAGCGTTAATGGCCGATGGCTTATCGACGCTGTTGCTGATTCTCGGCCCGGAGCGCGGTTGGGACTACGCAGAAAAACACGATATCGGCGCATTTTTTGTGATCCGTGCCGATACAGGTTTCGTCACACGAACCAATCAGGCTTTTGAGCGCCTCAGTGGCGGCAAAACCGAATGATTGCGGCGATTCAAGCATTGAAGACTGGCGTTGTAGTGCAGGCAAAACTAGCCTACGACGCGACCAAGGGTTAATGTGCCCGGCGTTGACGCTTCTATAGACTGTGTCCGGGTTCTGCATTGGCCCCAAATTGTTCCTTCACGCCGCAGATCGGCGTGATTTAGCCGCAGGTGCCGAGGGCGCCGCGGCCTGTTCTGAGGAGTACGCATGGCTGTCTACAACTACGACGTGGTGGTACTGGGTTCCGGCCCGGCGGGAGAAGGCGCGGCAATGAACGCCGCCAAAGCAGGGCGCAAGGTGGCGATGGTCGATAGCCGTCGCCAGGTCGGCGGCAACTGCACCCACTTGGGTACCATCCCGTCCAAGGCACTGCGTCACTCGGTCCGGCAGATCATGCAGTTCAACACCAACCCGATGTTCCGGGCCATTGGTGAGCCGCGCTGGTTCTCGTTCCCGGACGTGCTGAAAAGCGCTGAAAAAGTCATCTCCAAACAAGTTGCCTCGCGCACCGGCTACTACGCCCGTAACCGCGTCGACGTGTTTTTCGGCACCGGCAGCTTCGCTGACGAGCAAACCATCGAAGTTGTCTGCGCCAACGGCGTGGTCGAAAAACTGGTGGCCAAGCACATCATCATCGCCACCGGCTCGCGTCCTTATCGCCCGGCGGACATCGATTTCCATCACCCGCGCATCTACGATAGCGACACCATCCTCAGTCTCGGCCACACCCCGCGCAAACTCATCGTTTACGGCGCTGGCGTAATCGGTTGCGAATACGCGTCGATCTTCAGCGGCCTGGGTGTTCTGGTTGAACTGGTGGACAACCGCGGTCAGTTGCTGAGCTTCCTGGACTCGGAAATTTCCCAGGCCCTGAGCTACCACTTCAGCAACAACAACATCACGGTTCGCCACAACGAAGACTACGACCGCGTCGAAGGCGTGGACAACGGCGTGATCCTGCACCTCAAGTCCGGCAAGAAGATCAAGGCCGACGCCTTGCTCTGGTGCAACGGCCGTACCGGCAACACCGATCAGTTGGGCCTGGAAAACATCGGCGTGAAGGTCAACAGCCGTGGCCAGATCGAAGTCGACGAAGCCTATCGCACCTGCGTGCCGAACATTTACGGCGCCGGGGACGTGATCGGCTGGCCGAGCCTGGCCAGTGCCGCCCACGACCAGGGTCGTTCGGCTGCTGGCAGCATCGTCGATAACAACAGCTGGCGCTTCGTCAACGACGTGCCGACCGGCATCTACACCATTCCGGAGATCAGCTCGATCGGCAAGAACGAGCAGGAGCTGACTCAGGCCAAGGTGCCATACGAAGTGGGCAAGGCGTTCTTCAAGAGCATGGCGCGTGCACAGATTGCCGGCGAGCCCCAGGGCATGCTGAAAATCCTGTTCCACCGCGAGACCCTGGAAGTGCTGGGCGTTCACTGCTTCGGTTATCAGGCGTCGGAGATCGTTCACATCGGTCAGGCGATCATGAGCCAGCCGGGCGAACTGAACACCCTGAAGTACTTCGTCAACACGACGTTCAACTACCCGACCATGGCCGAAGCCTATCGGGTAGCGGCTTACGATGGCCTCAACCGGCTTTTTTGAGTGGCTCCGGCCGGTGGCCTGAGCCGGCCGGGGAGACCGATTTCAGCAATTCTCGAGAGTGGCGCTGGCCAAACCGGGAAAGTCTGTAATCAGGCTGTCAACGCCGAAGTCGGCGAGTCTGCGCATCAGCGCGGGCTCGTTGACTGTCCACACCGACACATGCAGCCCCTGACGCTGCGCCTTCTGCAGGCGTTCCGGCGTACACAGGGTCCAGTTCAGCGCCAGAATCTCACAGCCATAACTCTGCGCGACCTTCAGCGGGTCGAGCCACGCATATTCAGCCACCAATCCACGAGACACGTCAGGCACCAGGTCCAGTGCGGCTTTCAGCACTTCACGTGAACTCGACGTGATCGTGACCTTATCGAGCAGGCCGAAACGCTGAGCCATTTCGCGAATCGCCAGCACGGTCGTCGCGGCACGGGTGCGAGAAGCGCTTTTGACTTCCAGCTGCCAATGCTCGAAATCGCATTTCTCGAACAATTCTTCCAGCGTGGGGATCGGGCAGGGCTTGATCCAGTCCGGCCCGCCCTTGCGTGCGTCGTAGGTCACCAACTCGGCCGCCGTGTGCTCGACGACCTTGCCGCGTCGGTCGGTGGTGCGCTTGAGCGTCGGGTCGTGGATGACCATCAGCTCGTTGTCCATGGACAGGTGCAGGTCCAGTTCGCAGCGGCGCACGCCGTGCTTGAGGCATTGCTGAAAACTGGTCAGCGTATTTTCCGGTGCTTCGCCCTTGGCGCCGCGATGGCCGTAGATGAGGGTCACGGTTCTTCCTTAAATTAAATGCCTGATTCGTTTTCGCGGGCCAGACGTCGTTCCTGGGCCTGCTTCTGCAAAATGTAGCGGGCGAGCAATTGGCGTTGGGCGTCGGTCGGGTATTCGAACTCGGTGCCGACGTCGTAGGCGCCAGCCTTGCGATCGCAATGCGTGACCTTGGCCCGCAGCAACAGGCCGAGGGCTTGCGGCATCAGGACCAGTTTGATCGACAGGTGCGCGCCCACGGCGATGGGCGTCGGGTACTGAAAGTCGATGCCGCCTTCGGAAATGATCACCGGCTGCGGCTCGCCGATCTGCCCGAGTACGGTGATGGCGATCACCTGGCTCAGCAGATCGATGCGTTTGTTCTGGGATTTCAGGAGCGCCGCGAGGTTGCGGTCGCGCTCACTGATCTGGCGCAGCAGGTGTTGCGACTCGAATTCGCTCAGGTGCAGTTCGCTGAGCAGGTTGAAGAGTGGGGAAGCATCCTGCAACACTTCCTGGCCTGCGGCTTCGGGAGCGGACAGGGGCCGAATTTCCAGTGCGATCGTGTCCTCGATACGGTAGTATTCGCGGCGATCTTCTTCATCTAATGTCGACATGGCGAACCCATGGTAGCGGCGGTGTTGTGAGTTTTATGGTGGTTTTGGTAAAGAGTGTCTTGGATTTTGTTTTTCTCTGTGTTCTAGGTATGATT